>CAYJUB010000113.1:0-6883 GCA_964373145.1 uncultured Moraxellaceae bacterium | reverse complement strand
GACTAAATTCCAGTTCTGAAACCTGCTTTTTCGAAAGACGGTACGTTCACTGCTGCAAACGCGAGCTCGATCAGCGATGGTGCATCTGCACTAGTATTGATGCGCGAATCGACTGCAGCAGCAAAAGGTCTAAAGCCTTTGGCACGTATCCTTGCAACGGCATCGAACTCACAACACCCAAGCGAGTTCACCATTGCACCAGTGGGCGCAATTCAAAAAGTATTGAACAAAACAGGTTGGACCGCGGCAGAAGTGGATCTGTGGGAAATCAACGAAGCGTTTGCGATGGTGACCATGGCCGCGATTGATAATTTCAGCCTCGATGCAGCTAAAGTCAATATCAACGGCGGCGCATGTGCACTCGGTCATCCAGTCGGTTCAACGGGTTCACGTATCATTCTGACGCTGATCCATGCACTGAAACGTACTGGCGGCACAAAAGGTATTGCAGCCCTGTGTATCGGTGGCGGCGAAGCAACTGCAGTGGCGATTGAGTTGGTTTAATCAAGCACGGTTGTGATGTAAGAAACGAGCCTGTTGGCTCGTTTTTTTATTCCTCACTCACATATCACACTCTTCCTTCACACATTTTCCGAGCCTCTACAGCTTTATCCAATCTACGATGAATTAATGACACCATGGACAAAATATCAAGAGCATCAATCTCTTGAATTGGCTAAGTAATTTTAGGGGCATGAGCTGTAGTATTACGAAATGCACCAAACAGACCTTTTAATAGATTCATAAAACCTTTTTGCTCACTATGCTCACTTTCAGTTTGCAGGGTGTTCAACGCTAAGTGAGGGACTTCTGATTTAAAGGAGAATGCCTCATCGACTAATTGCCCTCCATCAGAATTCAATCCTGTTTTAATCCGAATTTTGTCTGCCACACTTTTAGTAGCCTCAAACACAGCGTGAAAATAATTATCAACCAATAGTTCTTGCTTACAATATTTCAAAATATCAGGATGCACATTTCTAGCGATTAAATTCTCTTTTAGTTTGCTTGCTCTTGCTGCGGCTTCACCTATAGTATTCGACTTTATACTATTGATAATTTTTCCATCTTCACCCAACTGTAAACCTTCAAAACTCAATATTTGATTGATTTTGAAACGACTATCATTGAACCATTCCTGATTATTATAGTGACGAGCTGGATTCAAAGAATTCTGAATAAATCCCAAAATACGATTTGCACAACGATCTATGTCTTGTTTATGCACTAATGCAGAATTAAGACGTCTCCATTTTGTATTACTAGAATCTATATCTTCTATTTCCGATTCAGCAAGGATATTTCCTATCTGAGTACCAGTAAATCCTGACTCAGTATCCCCCAGAACCTTAGACAAGGACTCAATTACGCTCAAGTTTAATTTGGAAATGATCACTACACCCACCATTAAAATATTATTTAATTTAACAACTTATCTGGTTTTTGCGTGAATATACAATCACCGCCCTAAACGTTTCAAAACTTCCGCCGCTGCGACCATGCCAAAAATGGCCGTCACCGCAGAGCCATAACCGCCGCACTGTATTCCACCCGTATTGCAGCTTGAGTCAGGCACAAACGGATTATCAATTGAATAGACGCAGGTAATCCAAAATTTGTCTTTAGGCTATTTTCACATCATTCAACTCTCTAATTTCTTCGCTAATTTCTTATCCATGCGACGAAAAAATGGACGCGTTGATTTAATCACGAAGTCAGGCAAAGCCGTCATCACAACACTACTGACCACACCCAATGGACTGGATACCCGCGCACTTTGTTTCACGATTGCAGAAACAATCCAACCCGCCGCTTCATCAATACTCATCATTTTCATGTGTTTATAAATTGCTGTCTTTGATGACATCGGTGTGCGCACCATCGGGAAATAAACGACGGAAACAGAAACCCCTTGATCACCCAACTCAATCGACAATGAGCGTGAAAAAGACTCCAAAGCGGACTTACTGGCTAAATACGCAGAGAACAATGGAATTGGCACTTGGGTGGACATCGTCGAAATATTCACGACTTGCCCTGATTGTTGTTCCAAGAATCGTGGCAACAAGCGCAGCGTTAAATGAACGGCCGAAAAATAATTGATTTGCATCGTCCGTTCATAATCATGCATCCGATCCAACGCTTCTTGAATTGGACGACGAATCGATCGCGCGGCATTATTGACCAATACATCAATTCGCGCATGCTCGGCAAGAATACGATCCGCACAAGTATCCAACGAGACTTTATCCGTTAGATCGACGGGATAAATCCATGCTTGTCCACCTTCTTGCTGGATGATCTGCTGAACTCGTTTCAACTCATCTTCGCGACGTGCAACCAAACACAACTTTGCGCCAGCGCGAGCCAGTTGTAATGCGGCTTGTTCGCCAATGCCCCCTGACGCCCCCGTAATCACGATTGTCTTGCCGTCAATATGATTCATATCTCTTCCCTGATTTCACGGTCATCTTATGTATCAAAAAACGCACTTCTTCATTTTTTATTTCTAAGAATATTAACGTCCTAGCCGCTTTAATACTTCCGCAGCTGCAACCATGCCAAAGATTGCCGTCACTGTCACCGCAGAGCCATAACCACCGCACTGCAATCCACCCGTATTGCAGCTTGAGTCAGGCACAAACGGATTATCAATCGAATAGACGCAGGTAATGCCAAATTTGTCTTTAGGCTTTTTACACATACCATGGGTACGTAATTCACGGCGAATTTTTGCCAGCATGGGGTCTTGTTCAGTTTGCGATAAATCAGCAACGCGTACTTTTAAAGGATCAACCTTACCGCCTGCCCCACCCGACACAATCAGCGGAATCTTATTAAAACGACAATGCCAAATCAGTGCGATTTTGGCTTTCACATCATCAATACAGTCGAGCACCACGTTCGGTTTATTTACCAGTAAATCTTTTACATTTTCAGGTGTGAGGAAATCATCGACCAAGTTAATTTTAATCCGAGGATTGATACCGCGTGCGCGTTCAGCCATCACACGGATTTTGTCATGCCCGAATGTATCGGTGAGTGCAGGAAGTTGCCGATTCACATTCGATTCAACAAGTACATCCATATCCACCAACGTGATTTCACCGACACCGCTTCGCGCCAACGCTTCTACCGCCCAAGAACCGACACCACCAATGCCAATGACCATGACATGTGCATTCTCAAACTTTGAGAATGTCTGTTCGCCATAAACCTTCGAAGTTCCACCAAAACGACGATCATATTGATCATCTACGGAATGATTTTCAGGGATTGATTGCTCAACTGATTCTTGCATTGCCATATTCCCAATCTAGCCCTAAACATTGGCTGGTATTTTGCCAAAGTTTTTCTGCCAACATCTGTTTATCTATCTTTAATAACAGCGAAAGTTCATCTAATACCGCAGGTAAATTCACGGGTGTATTCCGCGTATGCGCTTCGCCTGCCACACGACAACAGATCGGCGTCATATCTGGGCAGTCGGTTTCCAGCACCAGATGCTCCGCCCCGACTGCTTGCAAGACGGTACGCAGACGCTTGGCATTGGGATCAGTCACGAGTCCATTGATGCCAAGTTTAAAGCCGAGTTTGATAAAGGCTTTGGCTTCCTCAATCCCACCGCCAAAGGCATGGGCAATACCGCCATTTTTAAAATGATGTTGTTTGAGAATGGCCAATGAATCGGCATGTGCGCGGCGAATATGAAGCATGACGGGTAAGTTGTGACTTTTAGCCAGTTCTAATTGTTGACTGAAAAAATCTTTTTGACGCTGATACACGTCGGGTTGTTTCATTTCAGCGGTAAAGGTATCCAAACCAATTTCACCAACCGCGACACAAGCATTCACCTTTAAAAAATCATCCAACTTGATGAGATCATCGGCTTGATGTTGTTGAATATAAAAAGGATGTAACCCGGGTGCAAGCAGAGACAACGGGCTATTGGGCAAGCGATTCAACTGATCATGAATGGCGGTCAAACGGTCAAAATAACGCGCGAGATAGCCAATCAAAATCAGTGCTTGTACGCCCTGCGCAGTCGCAGCGCCAGCAAGCTGCGCCCGATCATGATCGAAGTCTTCAACATCGAAATGAGTATGAGTATCGATCAATGACCAAGGAGACATGCCACCACTGCTTTAGAGATATTCAGGCTTGATGATACCGCTCAATTTGGCATAAGGGATAGTAAATTCAGGCATGCCCACCACATAAGGCCCGATTTCATACTGACCATAATAGAAGGTTAGACCCTTTTTGCTCAAAACAAAGTTATGCGTCAGGGTGAACTTCCACATCGCCTCGTATTCTTTCAGATTAACAGCTGGATCACTCCCTTTCACCCACTGGACGAATTCGGGATAGACGACGTTATAGAGTTTATTTTTTTGCCCGCTGATGAGCAGATCATTCAGCTTTAACTGCTTATGTCGAGTCAGGTCTAAGACATAGTAACGATTCACCGCACTGCCATGTGCGCCGCCGGTATAGAAATTACCGCTCACTTTAAATTGCGCCAAATTTGCTACGTGCGACCCTAATTTTTCCGCCGTGATTTCCATGCTGTAGGGCACACTCATGCCGCCATCATTGACATCATCATTAGACATTTTTACAAAAGCATCGATATTTTGCTGAAGGCTAGTCCGATCACTCGGCTTTTCAGAGAAGCCCTGACTGAGTTTCAAAACTTCATGATCCAGAAACTGGTTGACCCAAGGATCATTGGTTTGGAGATGCTGAATGTCTACTTGCGGACATTTATCGCCCTGACACGCGGGCAATATATATTTCGCTTTCTGTTCGCTGGCAGTTAAATGCGGCACAGCAACTTCTGCGGTGACCACAGGATTACTGACCGGTGTGGGGGTTTGTACCGTAGTAACAGGTGGTGATTGCGGCTCGGTTTCAGGTTTTTTCTTGTCACATCCAGTTAAGATCATGCTCGTACTGACAACCCATACCCCGACCCAAATGCACTTCTTCATCACTCCCCCAAAAAATTCAAACGATAAAAGATGAGCTTATCGTAAATCGTTTAGACGTAGGGTTTTGACTTAAGAGACTTTTGATAAACTTGTGTAATGAGGACCTTACATCACGACAGAGAGCGTCGATCAACACATCAAAAAAAATCGCCCGTGATAGAGCGATTTTGATTTGGCAACTTTACCAATCGATTACTCGCGATGTTCACGCGTTGAACGGAACTGAATATCAGGCCAACGCTCTTGCATAATCTGCAAATTCACCCGACTTGGTGCAAGGTACGTCAAAAAGCCACCACCATCTTGCGACAGTTGATCGTGAGCTTTTTTCTTAAACTCTTCAAACTTCTTCTCGTCATCCGAAGACACCCAACGCACCGTCGAAATCGTAATCGGTTCATAGACGCAATCGACTTTATATTCTTCTTTCAGACGGAACGCGACGACTTCGAACTGCAAGACACCGACCGCGCCGAGAATGAGATCATTCGAGTTGAACGGCATAAAGACCTGCGTTGCGCCTTCTTCCGAAAGCTCTTTCAGACCTTTTTGCAATTGCTTCGATTTCAATGGATCTTTTAAACGGACACGACGGAACATTTCAGGCGCAAAGTGAGGAATACCTGTGAAATTGAGTTTTTCGCCTGCGGTAAACGTATCGCCAATCTGAATCGTACCGTGATTGTGCAGACCAATAATATCGCCCGGCCACGCCTCTTCTAAATGCGCGCGCTCGCCCGCCAAAAAGGTCAATGCATCAGAAATACGAATTTCTTTGCCGACGCGGACATGCTGCATCTTTACGCCTTTCTCGTATTTGCCAGAGCAAATGCGCATGAAGGCAATACGGTCACGATGCTTAGGATCCATATTGGCTTGAATTTTAAAGACAAAGCCACTGAAACCCGTTTCGCTCGCTTCGACCGTACGTTGCACGGCTGGATGATCTTTTGGACGCGGCGCCCAATCCACAAACGCATTCAACACTTGGTCTACACCGAAGTTACCCAACGCAGTTCCAAACAGCACAGGCGTTTGTTTCCCTGCGAGAAACAAAGCAATATCAAGCGGATCACTGGCGACTTGCACAAGCTCTAACGACTCTTCAAAACGCGCGAATTCCGAACCCATCCGTTCACGGATGTCTGGATGATCGTAACCTTGACGGGTTTCGATCTCGACAATTTCTGAACCATGACCTGGTTTGTATAAATAGACACGATCTTCTGCCAAATGATACACACCGACGAAATCACGACCTTTACCCATTGGCCATGTGATGGGTACACATCTGATTTTCATGACGTTTTCAATTTCGTCGAGCAACTCTAATGGCTCACGAATTTCACGGTCCAGCTTATTCACAAAGGAAATAATTGGCGTATCGCGCATACGACACACATCCATCAGCTTGATGGTGCGCTCTTCCACGCCTTTTGCACCATCGATCACCATCAGTGCCGAATCCACGGCGGTCAACGTGCGGTAGGTATCTTCACTGAAGTCTTCGTGACCGGGTGTATCGAGGAGATTGATGATGTGGTCGCGATATGGGAACTGCATGACCGAGGTGGTAATCGAAATACCACGCTCCTTTTCCATTTCCATCCAATCCGATGTTGCATGGCGGTCGCTTTTACGACTCTTCACCGTACCTGCAATCGCAATTGCCTTGCCCCATAGAAGCAGTTTTTCGGTAATGGTTGTTTTACCCGCGTCAGGGTGAGAAATAATAGCGAAAGTACGGCGAATGCTGATTTCGTTAAGGATTTGTTCGTTGATCATGAAATAGTGTCTGCTAATCTATATGCAATGCTGCACACAATAAAAATGCTGCCCATGCCGTATCGCATAGAGAAGTCGAATAATGCGCGGATTATAGCATCAAT
>CAYJUB010000112.1:0-6914 GCA_964373145.1 uncultured Moraxellaceae bacterium | reverse complement strand
GGATTGGGATCATCCTGCCATGAAAAGAGTCAAACACGCAGGGACGTTGGCATATGAGCGAGTCAAAGTATAGTCAGAAAGACAGATTGGGTGACATCGCTTTGAGTCATGTGATCTCTTCAGTTTTGCGTCATAAGAAAAACAGTATTTTTTTTCAGGAACGACATGATCTTCGATCATGGCTAGTCAGTATCGCTATTCAATTACCGAAATATATAGATCATTATCTGTCGAGCCAAAGTGTTCTTTGGTTTCTACGGACGGGCAATCGTATTCAGAGCAAAACATTATGAGTCTCCAACAGTCTTATATCGCCTTAGATTGGGTTAAAGATGCCCTTGATGAAACCTTGCAAAAGGCACTGGCACAATTACAAGAGCAAACACCGATTTCGATGCAGGCTGCATATGAAAGTTTGCACCAAGTCAGTGGTACTTTACACATTGCGCAGCTCGCTGACATTTTGATGCTCTCTGAAGTATTGGAAAAAGTGGTTCAGGCTGTTGCAGTGGGTCGTTTACATTACTCGAATGTTCAAACGCAAGTTCGCCAAGTCATTGAGGTATTGATCGAAGAGTTGGATCATTTACAAATAACGAAGAGTAGTCGGACTGCTTTGGTGTATGAACAAGTTGATCTATTAAATGCTTTGCTACTGAATGAAGTTGCTGAGCCAAAAGTATCATTTGTTCCTGACTATTCGTTATTGGATGAGAAGTTTTCTGCCCCTGTTCAGATGAATCAGCAAGAAAAATTAACTCAAGCGTATCGTTTCTTTCTGGCGGCATGGTTAAACGATAATAGTTCATCACAAGCGCTTTTAGATTTAACGCGAGTCGCTGATTTACTCCATGCAGGCGCTCAAACACGTCAAGATTTTGCGCTTTGGCAAGTCGCTCGAGTGTTCCAGCGTTCGGTTGTGAACGGGCATTTGAATGATATTGAAACAATTCGTCCTTTATTGATCAGACTTGAGCGTTCTTTGGCTGTTAAAGATCATGCAGATCTCGATAGCCAAAATGTTTTATTGGGTGATTTGCTTCGTGCGCTAGATCCTCATCAGGTTGCTGATCCAGAGGTCTCCAAGGTACGTCAATTTTATGGCATGGATTTACCAGAAGGTCTGAATGTTTCAAGTCGTTTATTAGATTCAGCATTACAGCAGGTGAATATAGCGCGCAATAACGTTGCGATGAATCGTGATACTGCGGCGATTGCATTACGCGAAGCGGTGAGGTTGCTAGACGTATCCGGTTGGCATCCATTAGCAAAAGAAGGACAGGCTAAACTTCAGAACTTAATTTCAGATTATCGCGATGATGCTGAAGTCATCGAGCTGTTGAGTTCTGATTTAAATCTGTTTGCCGATAAAGTGAAGCAAACTATTGTATTAACATCAAAATCTGATCAAGTCGCAGAGAGTGGTTTGGTGCAAGATGCCCGTCATGCTGCTGTACGTGAGTCGCGAGCTGCGCTAGAAAAAATTAAATCTGCTTTAGCTAAATATCATCAAAGCCGAGGTGATGTCACCGCACTCGCCACAGTTCCTGACTTGTTGCAGATGGTCAGTGGTGCGTTTACGATGATCGAGCTGCCACGCGCAGCAAAGCTGTTATCGAATACAAAGGCGGCATTAAAATCAACCGTATTAAAAAATAACTATGTGCCGCATTGGAAGCAGACTGACCTGTTGGCACAATTGATTTCATCGATTGAATATTATCTGGATCAATTGGCTGGACAGTATCAGGATGACAATATTCTGGCCCTCGCGGAGCGAACATTAGTTGAGTTTAAAAAACCTCAAAATGAATCTGAGCCTGTTCCAGCAGGTGGTGAGAAACTCTATCACGATGATACTGTTGCCACTGTAATTGATCATATCAATGTTCAATCTACTGTAACGTTGGTTGCGGCAACTGCCGAAGCGAACACGGAAACTAGAACAGAATCCGTAGTGGATAGTGGTTCATCCACTGAGCAGTCTGATGCGACTGACAATCCATACAATGATGATTTTGATCAAGATGATGAAATTCGTGAAATTTTCATCGAAGAAGCTGAAGAAGTGTTGGAAACGATTGGTCAATATTTTCCAAAATGGAAGTCAAATTTTACAGATGAAGCCTCATTAAAAGAGATGCGTCGTGCTTTTCATACGTTGAAAGGTTCTGGTCGCATGGTTGGTGCGCGAACAGTGGGTGAGCTTTCTTGGTCTATCGAAAGTCTATTGAATCGGGTATTGGATCATAGCGTACAGCCAAACCATTCGATGACTGTATTGATTGAGGCTGTGTATTCGGCGACACCCAGCTTAATTGAAAGCTATAAAGCCAAACGCCCAAATCCATTTGCAATGAATCAACAAATTGCGAATTGGGTGTCGGAAGCAAATTCATTGATGATTGCACGTGTTGCTGAAGTGGTTGAACCTGCAGCACAGGAAACTGTCGATCAAGAAGATGTGGATCAAGAAAGCCAAGAGACTGCTGCACCTGCAGAGGTTTCCGCCGTATCTGAAGCGCCGAAAAAATCTCAATCTGCAAAAGTGAGCCAGGCTTTGCCTCTTCATTTGCTCAATGAGCAAGCGCCAAAAGTGGTTCCTGAAGATGATTTCGTGACTTATTTCGGTGAAGATGACCCGATTCTTGAGATTTTCTTAGAAGAAGCTGAGGAAGTGATTCAAGAGCTGAATGAGAATTTTCCGCAGTGGGCGGTTAATTTTGAGAATGAAGAATCGCTTAAGACGATTCGTCGTAACTTCCATACTTTAAAAGGTTCAGGTCGCATGGTGGGTGCCTATGCACTTGCAGAATTGGCGTGGTCAAATGAGCGTTTGTTAAATGGTGTGATGGAACGCACGATCGCTGCTAATCAGAACATGGTGCAGTTGTTAGGCGATGTCATCTCAATCTTTCCAAGTCTGGTTGATGATTTTTCAAAACAGCAAGCACCAAAAGTCGATTTGCTACCGATTATTCATACGGCGTGGTTGCTGCAAGCTGGTCATGATATTGGTGCTGCCCAGATTCAAACGGTCGTGCAGAATGCAATTAATGGCAATTCTGAGAGTGACGAGTTCCCTGTATTGGATGAAGAGCAGTTCCTACTCGAAGATTTTGATGCGTTGGCAGAAGCGTTTAACGATGAGTCGGCGGCTTTGCCTCAAACTGTTGTAGCTCCTCCAGTTGCTGAACCAGTCAGCAGCAAGCATGAAATGTCGATTGATGAATTAGATCCGGTTTTACTTGAAATTTTTGTCAGTGAGGCCGAAGGTTATTTGGAAAATATTCGGACATTCATCAGCCAAAATTTGGTTTCGGGTGATCACCAAGTGATGACCAATGATGTGTTGCTGCGCGCGTTACATACATTGCGTGGTAGTGCGGGTATGACAGGGATTGAGTCCATTTATCAGCTTGCTCATGTGATGGAGCATGAGTGTAAACGTCTGATGCGTGAACATGTGGCCATGACCGATGAGCATTTGGATGCACTGGCTGAGCTAGATCGCTTGGCGGCTCTACAAGTGAACAAACTTAAGTCAAATCAGATGCCGTCATTGGATGCTGAATGCTATGCCTATATTAATCGCGTTGAAGCATTAGCACCGAAGAAGAAAGATGCGGATCAACACGCACCAGAACCGGTATTCACAGGTTTGGTGACTGAGCTCATGGATATTGGCATTGATGATGTACTGGATGCTGAGTGGACTTTAGAAGAGGAGCTTTCTGGCGCAAATGCACTGGCACACGTAGAAACGCTTCATGGACAAATGACCAAACTCTCTGAGGCAGTGGTGCATGTGCCAATCGCTCCGTTAGTCTCTTTAACCGTCGCGCTTCAAGAAACTTATCAACATATGTTGAGTTATCCTGCGTTACTTGCGGAAGATATTGGTTCATTGAAGGATGATTTGTTAGCTGGGCATATGGCTTTAACTCGTATGTTTGATGAACTTGCAGCCAGTTTACAAGTACAACCCGCCAATACGCTGATTAGTAGTTTGCAATATTGGCAAACACAAAAGCCAATGCAAGATGCTAAAAAAGAAGTTGTTTCAGCTAAGGTAGAGACCCCAATCCAACAACCTGAAGTTGAAGTGGTTGGAGCTGAAGCTGTTCAGCCTGATATCGTCGAAGTGATTCACTTAGAATATCCTGTGGACACTGAGAATGATGCTGAATTGCTCGAAGTGTTCATGGAAGAAGCTGAAGAGTTGGTTCAAGACATTGACCTCAGCTTTACCGCTTGGGCTGCTGATACCAGCAATAATGAGCCTCTGAAAGCGTTGCAACGTCATTTGCATACGTTGAAAGGTGGTGCGCGAATGGCGCGTGTTGAAAGTTTGGGCGACTACACCCATGAGCTCGAAACGGTTTATGAGCGTTTGGTTGCTAACTGTCAGAATACACCGGAAGTGCTTGTTCGCTTTTTGCGTCATGCACAAGATCAAGTGGCGCAACAAGTTGAGAAACTTGCACAATCACAACAGTCATTCTTTACACCGACCGAGACATCGATATTAAATCAATATATTAAGTCACGTGATATTCAGGTGTTACAAGGGTACTTTGATCTGATTGACAATAAACGGACGAGTGCGAGTGCTGCGGTCGCTGTGCCAGCAGCAGAACAACCGAAACCGACTGTCGTTGAACAAGCGAAAGTAGAGCCTGTGGTTGCTGCACCAATTGCTGCAAGCCCAGTGGTTAGCCTTGAAGTTGATCCAATTGATGAACTTCCGAAATTAGGTCAGATGCAAGTCCTTGCTGAAGCATGGGATGAAGGTAGTGCACCTGATGCAGATGTGTTGGAAATCTTTTTGGATGAAGCGGGAGAGATCGTTGATTTGACCAGCGTTCAACTTTCCAAATGGTTGAAAGGTTCAAATGAACCGAATGATCCAGCGACTAAAAAATTATTGCAGGATTTACAGCGTAATCTACATACCTTTAAAGGTGGCGCTCGCATGGCGGGTGTAGATTCGCTCGGTGATCTATCGCATGAGATGGAGTTCGTTTACGAAGATCTCGCCTTGGGCAAACGTCCTGTCACTCCAGAAATTGGTGTGTTGCTGAATCAAAGTCATGATTGGCTGGCTGATGCGATTGCTGTGCTGGATCGTGGTGAACGTCCTCAAATGCCGCAACCATTGATTGATGCATTGCGCTTGTTCCGCAAGGACCCGACATTGTTAGCTGCATCACAAGCGAGTTCTGCTAAACCAGCAGTGGCGGTGGCTAAAGATGCAGTTCCAGCGCAACCATCGACCAGTGCCGTGAAGGTGGTGCAAAAACCTGTAGCCACAGTAACGACCACCTTAGCCGACGCATCAGGTTTGCCGCCAATGGAGGGGTCATTCCCGAAATCGCATGAGTCTGATGTTTCTACTTCAGAAATGGTTCGTGTTTCAGCGACGATGATGGAAAAGATGATCAATCTCGCCGGTGAGAATGCAATTAGCCGCGCACGGATTGAAATGGAGTTAAGTGCGTTCACGTTGACTGTTGCTGAAATGGGTACTGCGATTCAGAAAATTTCAGAGCAATTGCGTCGGATGGATGGTGAGCTGGAATCACAGATCATTGCACGTCACCACGATGAAGTCAGTCAACTGGATGGTGGCAACAATCAAGATTTTGATCCACTTGAAATGGATCAATACTCTTCAATTAATCAGTTGTCTAAATCATTAGCTGAGTCAGTATCTGACTTATTAGACTTTAAAAACACCTTGGTTGAAAAAGCGCGTGATTCAGAAAGTCTATTGCTGCAACAGTCACGCATTCAGTCTGAGCTACAAGAAGGCTTGATGAGTTCACGTTTGGTGCCGTTCTCGCGTTTGGTGCCACGTTTACAACGTGTGGTACGTCAGACTGCGACGGAGTTAGGTAAACCTGTTGAGCTGAATATTCTTAATGCTGAAGGTGAATTGGATCGTAGTGTTCTTGAACGTATGGTTGCACCACTTGAACATATGCTCCGTAATGCGGTTGACCATGGTATGGAGTCACCTGCGGATCGAGCTCTGCATCAGAAACCAGAAAAAGGTGCGATTACACTTTCGGTGTTACGTGAAGGTAGTGAAGTCATTATCACGCTGCAAGATGATGGACGCGGGATCAATGTGGATGCCGTTCGTCGTAAAGCAATTGAGCGCGGCATTATAGAAGCCTCGGCAGAACTGACCGATGCTGAGATCATGCAGTTGATTTTCCATGCTGGTTTGTCTACGGCTTCACAAGTCACTCAAATTTCAGGTCGCGGCGTCGGCATGGACGTGGTGCAAAGTGAAATTCGTCAATTAGGTGGTGTGGTATCTGTGAGTTCGATTGCGGGTCAAGGCACATGCTTTACCTTGCGTTTACCACTGACTGTGGCGGTGACTGATGCGCTGCGTGTCCGTTTGGGTGATCGGATTTTCGCGGTATCGTTGTCACAAATTGAGCGGATTGTGCGCGTGGGTAACGCTGAACTTGAGAGTTTCTATCAGTCGAATAAAGAGACTTATTCGATTGATGGACAGCAATATCGCTTACGTTATTTAGGTGAGTTGATTGGTGGGTCGCATACACCAACTTTGTATGGTCAAGGTCAGAATATTCCTTCACCACTCTTGCTGGTGAAATATGAAGGTCAGCGTTTTGCGATTCAAGTGGATCAATTGATTGGTTCTCGTGAAGAGATGGTGATTAAACCAGTCGGTGTACAGTTAGTGACTGTCGGTAGTATTTCAGGTGCGACCATTCTCGGTGACGGTTCAGTGGTCATTATTTTGGATCTCGTCGCATTGGCACGTTCTGCAGGCAGCATTGCTCGTCTAAGAGCAATCAATCAAGCAGAAAAAGTATCTTCTGTTGCATTGGTTCAGAAACAAACCATTATGGTTGTCGACGATTCTGTGACGG
>CAYJUB010000111.1:0-6955 GCA_964373145.1 uncultured Moraxellaceae bacterium | reverse complement strand
ATCATTTCTGGCGGTAAAGGTACAGCAGAAGAGAAGTTTGCTGCATTTGAACGTGCTGGTATGGCTTACACACGTAGCCCTGCTGAACTCGGTTCAACAATGCTCGAAGTGCTGAAAAGCAAAGGTATGGCTTAATCGATTCAGAAACTCTCGCTTTTAAAAGGTGAGAGTTTTTAGTGGATTCATAAAAACGGACGCTCATTAGCGTCCGTTTTTTTATGGTTGATGTTTTAACAACATGGAGGAATCGTAAAAAAACATCAATCAGGCATTAAGGAACTGTTACACCAGTCGTTGTTCCTAGACTTGCACCAATACCACCCACATTTGCTGATACGCCAGCATTTGTAGAAGCACTAGGCGCCACTGATGAAGTCTCACTGGTCGTTGTCGTGCTGCTATTTGTGGTGACATTGCCATCAATGCTACCCGATGCAGAAGTTGACGGTGTGACGACATCAGCTGCGGTTGTTGTAGCCGCAGTCGTTGTGGTCGTTACAGCTTTTGTTGCACCGTCTTTAGCTGCAACTACTTTTTGCTTAACGCTTTTGACATGCTTGGTCACTTTATGTTTGACCGAATCTGCTGCGACATTCGCAGAGAGATCAGCACCTGCTGAAACTTCCGCCGCATTTGCAAATGCAGGCAGGCTTAAGCTTGCAGCCAAAATAGTGAATGCCAAAGTTTTATGCGAAAAAGTATTGAAAGTTTGTTTCATCGTAATCATCCTAAAATATTCCCAAATAATGCGCTTAAAAAATAAGCGGCACTTTGCAGGTGGCGTTCAGAATAGCCGCGACAAACGCGTGGTTTTGTTTTAAAAGCACACCACTTTCGTCAATTTGATAGGTTTTATTTTATTGGAATGTCAGTGAAGCCATAAATTCGATGAACGAATATGTCTACTGGGACAGTTGTGTAATTGTGGAAAAGTCATTTTTTTATGAAAAAAAGCCTCTAATGGTTGAAAAAGAGGCTTGTTGCATTCGTCAAATACGACTTCACAGCCGTTTTAAATGATACCTACCTAACCCCGTCGAGCCTTTAAGACTGCACTAATGCCCATACTCTTTAAAGTTTTGTACACACTTAACCATGGGTGTAAGTGTGGATCAGCATTTTTCTGACCACCGATTAAGGCCAGTTGTTGCTCATACCATGAAATGTTAATCAGTATCATCCGATCAAAGAATTTGCTACCCGTACTTTGTCGGTGTATCGCTATGCGATATTGCGCGTCATTCAACAGCTTATTTGCAATCTGAGGGTCAACCGCAAAAGGACGCGCCAGCCCGATCAAATCCGTTGCACCCGATGCCAAAGCCTCATTCATCCCTTGCGTTGAACGAAAACCACCAGTCACCATGAGCGGCGTATCCACCAACTTTCTAACGCGCTCGGCATATTGCAGAAAATACGCTTCACGGAGTTGGGTGGACGCGGCCACATTTGACTCGACCATCACAGGGCTTTCGTAAGTACCACCTGACACTTCAACCAGATCAATCCCTGCTGCGGATAGCAGTTGGACGACCAGCATCGAATCTTCTTCGCTAAAGCCGCCGTGCATATAATCCGCCGAATTCAGCTTTACCGCGACTGGAAAATCAACGCCCACCGCCGCACGCACTGCCGTATAGACCTCAAGTAAAAAACGGGCGCGGTTTTCAATTGAACCGCCCCATTGGTCTGTCCGAATATTTTCCGCAGGCGATAAAAACTGATTGATCAAATAACCATGGGCTGCATGAATTTGCACCCCACTAAAGCCCCATTCTTTGGCTAGACGCGCACTGGTGGCAAATTTGGCAATCACTTCATAAATTTGCGCTTCAGACATTGCTTTGGGTTTGTTATACACCAAACGCAATCCGTTTTTCATCGGCACTTCTGACGGGGCTAAAGGTTGCCATGCAAAGGCTTTGGCAACTTGACGACCAGGATGATTAAGCTGTACCCAAAAGTGAGTATCATTTTGTTGTCCCACCGCCGCTAAGCGCTTAAATGTGCTGGCATCACTCAATTCGTCCAGCACGACATTGCGCGGCTCAGCCGTATAACGGCGATCAACCATCATATTGCCACTCAGCAGCAAGCCCGCACCACTGGTTGACCAGCGACGATATAATTCAATGTATTGCTCGGTCGGGTTACGCTGTTCTCGTTCGGCTAACTCTTCGCTCATGGAGGCTTTCACCACCCGATTTTTAATCGTCACGCCATTTTTTAACTGAAACTGTTGCTTAATCATGATCCGATTACTCCAGAATTATCGACGCACATCCACGTACTCAACGTAACCACGGCCAGTGATGGGCTGACCATTTTTGAGTCCTTGCCATTGATAACCGCCAAGATAGCCACGGCCTAAGCCATACAGCCACGGCGTATCCACCGTCGCATCAATGAGTAATGAATACTCCTGATCTTGATCTTCAATCGTCCAGCGGAAGGTTTTTGGACGCAGCATGTGAATGCCATCGGCATCAACGACGGGTTCATCTTCCACACTCAGCACTTGAAAACGCACACTGCCTTGAATCCCGCGCGATACGCCCTGCGTGGTGCGAATATAGGCAGCGGTGAGAATCGGATAACGCAAAATGCCGCAATGCGCTAGACAGAGTTGGGTATCCGCATCGAGATCAATCACTTGATAGGAAAAGAAATCCCACGGTAGTTTTTTGCTAAACGGAATAATTTTATTCACAAAATTAAAAGGCGTTGCTCCCCGAGCATACTCATAGGTACATAACCCAGAGACCTGTTGCTCGACCCCTTGACTGACAATACTGCCTTCATAACGGGTGAGTAAACTTAAATGGTTGTAGAGCACACTTTTGGCAAACAATGTGATTTGCCCTGTTGCCGTGAGCTTTAAATCGACCGTCAACTCATCGCTCTGACTTTGCACCCGATAATTGGGATACACCCCAGAAATCGTCACATCATCACCAAATTTCAGCAAACTACCGTCTTTCTTGGTCTGCATTTCTTTGTTCAGTGCGTAGTGATGAAAGCCATTGCTTGACGTCATTGCCGTACCATGGCTAATCGTTGCCATCTGACGTGGACCTGCTGCTTGCGCTGCAAAATCAATATCAAAAACGCGCATACCTGTACTGCCCAGCATGGATGCACACGCCAAAAAGTGATGCGGTGCAGGCAAATCGGGAATCATGATGCCGTAATGAACACAACCGTAAAGTTTTGAATCTACATAAGGGTTGAAAATAGGTTTTTTCGGCAGAGTGTGTTTGAAATCAGGCTTGATGACACCAAGGGCAAAGTCAAATGCTTTACTGGTTGCCCAGCTTAATAAACCATCTAACTGGGTTGGTTTATCTAAACTGTCGATGAGCTTGAGGTTTTGAATTCGTTGGTGTTCTTGCGGATTGATTTGCATAAGTACAGTAGACTCATTGAAATGTTACTTCAATATAGTCAACACAACCGCACCTTGATATGCCGTAACGGGACTATTTTTTGACATATTGGGACAGTCTTGGTATAAATTCTGAATAGATTTAGAGATTAGCCCGAGCCATGATCAAAGCAGATTATTGGAATTTTCCCCATACGATGCTGGGCGTGACCATTTTATTAGAAGTTGCGACTCAACATGGATTAGGCATCGAGCAATGCTTACAAGGCACAACCATTCAGCTCGCACAAATTGGCGATCTTCATGCCTATATCGACCCTGAGCAAGAGTTCCAAGTCACTCGAAATGTATTAAAGCTGATTCCAGCAGAAATTCCCTTCAGCATCGAAGTGGGGCAACGCATTCAATTAGTCCGTTTTGGCATTTGGGGTTTAGCGATTTTGAACTCTAAAACTTTTCTGGAGGCGGTGCTGACCGGGCTGCGTTTTGTTCGTTTAAGTACTTCTTACTGTCATATCTCGCCTGTGCTGCAAGATCAGGAAGCCTACTTAAAACTGGACAATGCCAATCTCCCCGAAGATCTACAACAGTTTTTTGTTGAACGGGAAGCGATCATGCTGATTAATATTCAGCTGGCATTGAATGCTCAGTCGCTGGCTCCCACAGCATTACGTTTTCAGCATCCTGCACCTGCGTATGCCGATCAGTTCGAAAAATTATTGGGGATAGCGGCTCAATTTGAACAACATGAACATGCTGTCGCCATCAATGCACAGGCACTTTATTGCCCAATTCCTGCCAGTAATCCAGACATACTGGCATCTTGCGCTAAGCAATGTCAGCAGCTCCTGAGTCAGCATGACCAAGTCACCGGCTTTCGTGGCAAAGTTCAACGCTATCTTTCAGAAAACCTACTTTTGATGCCTTCGCTTGAGTCTACTGCGCAGCATCTTAATCTCCACCCTCGAACATTGAAACGCTACTTACAAGATGAAAATAGCAGTTTTTCAACGCTACTCATGGAGATCAAAGGCACATTAGCGTTGGAGTTTTTGACCAAAACCGATTTGTCATTAGAGAAGATTGCCGAGCAATTAGGCTATGCAGAGCTATCTTCGTTTTCTAGAGCCTTTAAAAATTGGAAAGGAACTTCACCGAAGAAAATCCGTATGCTGGGGGCTGAGTATCAGTCACCAGACTGAATGCCCTCAGCAATCGGCATTACGAATGCGACCTCATTCGGGTTTATTCGCCAAACTTCTGAGGTTCGTCACGCTTTGCCCTGCGATTCCCCAGTTGTCGGTTTCCACTTCGTCAATGACGACAAAGGTGGTTTTGGGATTTTTGCCCAATACGTCGACCAGCAGTTGGGTGACACCGCTAATCAGTTGCTCTTTTTGTTCTTTCGTTACGCCTTCACGCGTCACTTTGATATTCACGTATGGCATTGCTTTTTCCTGTTTTTGGACTTGGTTTAATGAATGATTCAGCATAATAGTACATTGAAATTAATCATTAAAACTAGCATGATCAATCAATATAAATAAGAGATTAAGAGTATGACGACTTCTATACAAATTTCTGAAGGTAAACCTTCTGGTGTCTTGTCATTACAAACCATCCCAATGCCAGCAGATACCAATTGGTCAGGCGATGTGTTTGGTGGCTGGTTGGTTTCACAAATGGACTTAGCGTGCGCAGTCTGTGCGCGCTTCCATGCAAAAGGTCGAGTTGTAACTGTCTCCATTAACAACGTGATTTTCCATCGACCTGTCAAAGTGGGTAGTACATTGGCGTGTTATACCAAGTTGCTCAAAGTGGGTAAGACCTCAATGCAAATTTTGGTCGAAGTCTGGGAAATCCACGATGATCAAGAAATGCTTAAAGTGACCGATGGGATTTTTACATTTGTGGCAATCGATGAAGTTGGCAATAAGCGGACTGTGCCGCCATTGGTTGAGTAAACTGACGAGCTAGTTTTTGACGGACGGGTTGTGGGTTGTTATTCAACTGATCAGTGAGTCATTATTTTAATTTGAGCCCAGCGCGTTGTGTTAATAGAGCGCGCTAGGCTCGGTAAAAAGTACTGTAATTATTCCGTTTGTGCTGAATCCAGCACGCGTTTTAATTCATAAGTACGTTGCTCGGTTAAGCGTAGTTCACAGCCTAATCGTGCGATTTCTTTATTTTCAGAGCCCACGCTGGTTAAACGACATTCAAGTTCACGTTTTTTGAGCCATGCTCTTTGATCACTGAGTAGTTTTCCACGGATATCCTTTGAAAACGCATTCCAAACTAAATTGATCTTTTCATTACTTTGATCTAATTTCGCTTGAGCTTCGTTAATTTGCAATTGAGCGTAAGCTTGCTGGTCCTTTTGCAGTTGTTGAGCCGCTTCTTCCGCTTGAGCTGTTTCTTGCGCAGCTAGTTGAGCTTGTTGTTCGTTTTCTTGGAGCTGCTGTAATTGAATATTTTGTCGTGATGGTTTCACCAGAACATCAAAAAATACTTGGTTTAAAAAAGTAACAGCTAAGTCAGCGTTGCTAACTTGAGTATAAATTTTCTTACCATCATCAGTAGGTTGAATACTATATTCGACATCGTAACTGAGTTTGTTATTCTCAAAAGGCACATCTCCCACAAGAGCAAAATCTTGTAATGAGCTTTCATTAATCAAAGCGCGTGACTCATTAGCTGATTGAATGGTTTCTGGTGTTAGCTGTGCGTTAAATGTACCGATACACAGTTTTTTCTTGCTTTGGGCATCATTATGATTTGTACGAACATCTGCGATACTAAAATTCATTTGCTGATTTAATGCGCGTACTTTGGCAACATCAATGCCTGTAATACCTTCCTTGAGCAATTCTTTTAATTGCGCCAAGCTTTTTTTGTTTAATTCGTCTTTGAAAACTTGAATGACCAAATTTTTACTCTCTTCGCTGCCACATTCAACAGTTGGATTCGTAAACTGACTACAGCTTGTTAAACTTAACGCTGCAATACTGGCGACTATTCCCCACGATAATTTCATAAAACCCACATTAAATTAGTTTTTGTATAATTTAGTATGCAAAATTATTGTTTTTTATGCAACAGATTGCTTTCTTAGAAAGTAGGTAAGGATTGAATGTGTGAAGCGTTGATTTTCATGCGCAATTCGGCTGCGCTCAGTGCACTCAAATATTATATTTTTATAGATTGAAGGTTTTGAAAGCTCAGTAGAGAACTGAGCTTTTACGCAGCTGTAGAAATACTGCTTGCCAATCGGGCGAGAGTTTCATCAATGAGTTGACGCGTTTCAGGAACGCACATTCCGCAACATGTGCCAACGTCTAATTCGTCGCGCACTTCACGAAAAGTATCACAGCCATTTTCAACGGCTTGTTTGATTGCTTTATCAGTCACACCACGGCATAGGCAAACGTACATATGAGGTCTCTAATAAGATTCTAAACTGGTTAAGTCTCGAGCTCTTTCCTTTGAGCTATTCCTGAACGTTTGAACTCGGATAAAGTTCTAAACGGGAATAACTCTATTATTGATAATTATTCTCAAATGTCAATAGTT
>CAYJUB010000110.1:0-6961 GCA_964373145.1 uncultured Moraxellaceae bacterium | reverse complement strand
CATTGTCGGGTTTTATGGACAACATGCGCCCTGAACCTGTTGACAGCTTACTCTCATTGAACGCATCGGCTGCACTCGTGATGGATAGCATCACAGGTGAAGTTTTGTATGGCAAAAACATCGATACCACGCGTCCAATTGCATCCATTACCAAGCTGATGACCGCAATCGTGACGCTTGATGCACGTATGCCGATGGATGAAAAAATCACGCTACAACCTGAAGACTTCATCGGTCCCAAGAGAGCAAGCTCAAGCCTCAAACCGTTTGAAACCTACAACCGTGCCGAACTGTTGTTGTTAGCTTTAATGCATTCTGAAAATCCAGCATCAGCGGCATTGGCAAGAACATACGATAAAGGTGGACGCACACAATTCATGGCCACCATGAATAGCAAAGCCAAAGCGATTGGCATGAAAACGGCATTCTTCGGTGACCCAACGGGTCTCGATAATCGCAATTCAGCCTCGCCTCGTGACTTAGCAAAACTGGTCAAAGCCGCTTATGAATATGAAGTGATTCGTCGCTTTAGTACGACAGCTTCTCATAACTTTTATAATGACCGTGGTGTGCTGCATTCGAAGAACACCAATGCACTCGTGCGTGCCGAAAAATGGGATATTGGTTTATCCAAAACTGGATATATCAATGAAGCTGGGCATTGCGTTGTCATGGAAGCGCGTGTCAACAAACGCCCGACTGTGATCGTTTTGATGGATGCCAATTCATCACAACGACGTACAGGTGATGCCAACCGCATTCTGTCTTGGTTAGGTAATTTGATTTAACGGATAACGACTGCTTGCTTCAATCAAGCCCTGAAATCTGAAAATGCCATCTGTGCGAACATGATGGCTTTTTTATTGGATGGTCGACGCATTAAACCCTTGATAATTGGAGCAACAGCCCCACTCTTATGGAAGGCGTTAACGGTCGCATGCGTAAAACATTTATGTAGATCTCATTTTTTTGAATAAATGACTGATCGAATCATTTTCGGACTACCTTAGATTGCACCAGTGTACTATGCTTCAAACGAAGCACAACGCTGCTGCACTAACAGCGCGATCAAACGATACGACAAAAACGAGTGACTTATCAAAATGACATTCATGTCAGCGATGATTCAATCAACGAATTGGTAAAATGAGTACACAGTATGAGTGAGCACATGGTCAATCAGACCATTACAGACGAATCAACTGCAAGCACACCGAATTGGTTGAAACCTGAACTGTTGCAAGGCATGTTGCGCGGGATTGAAAAAGAATCACTGCGTATGCAGGCTGACGGCTTTATTGCACAGACCGATCACCCTGCTGAATTGGGGTCAGCACTGACGCACCCCCGTATCACGACAGATTATTCTGAAGCGTTGATTGAATTGATCACGCCACCTTGCGAATCGCCGCAGGATGCGTTGTCATGCCTCCGCGATTTGCATCAAGTGACCAATCAAGCATTACCGTTGGGCGAAACCTTGTGGCCATTGTCCATGCCGTGCATGTTGGATAAAGACGAAGAAAAAATTCGTTTAGCCCAATATGGATCATCAAATTTAGGTCAATTCAAAACGTTATATCGTCATGGCTTAGGCGTGCGTTATGGACGCAGAATGCAGACCATTGCGGGGATTCATTATAATTTATCTTTCCCAGATACATTATGGGATGCTTGGCAAAACCAAGAATCGACGCACAATGCGAATGTTCTCAGCAAACAAGATTTCGTCAGCGACAAATATTTCGGCTTAATTCGTAACTTCATTCGCATGACGCCGATGGTGATTTATTTACTGGGTGCAAGCCCTGCGGTGTGTGCATGCTTCCTCAAAGGTCGCGAACATCATTTACAAGACCTCATGAAAGGCACGTTATTTTTGCCCAATGCCACGGCCTTACGCATGGGTAAACTGGGTTATCAAAATAGCGCACAGCGCAGCCTTGGTATTCATTACAACTGCATCAATGCCTATATTGCTGGACTCAAGCATGCAATTGGGGATGTTTATCCGCCGTTCTCGGCACTCGGTTTGGATGATGAGCAAGGCCATCCGATCCAGATAAATGATCATATTCTGCAATTAGAAAATGAATATTACAGCCTGATTCGCCCGAAACAAATCGCGCAAGCCAATGAAACGCCTTCGGCTGCACTTGAAGCGCGCGGTGTCGCTTATGTGGAATTACGCGCAGTCGATCTCGATCCGTTTACCGATGTGGGTATTAGCTTAAATACAGCGTGTTTCTTGGAAGTCCTTGCACTGTATTGTCTCATGACACCCAGTGCAGCGTTGCTTACAGCCGAAGAAGAATTGATTGCCCGCAATCAAACTCGCGCCGTCGATGAAGGTCGTCTGGCTGGGTTAAAGATTGAAACAGCAGCAGGTGAACAACACTACAGCGAATGGATGACCCATAACCTCGCAGCGATGTTGCCTTATGCCCAATTACTCGATGAGGCGCATGGCAATACAGACTACAGCGCAAGTATCTTCACCATGCAACAACGCATCGATGATCCTGAACTCACTTTATCTGCGCGCGTACTGGCAAAAACTAAAGCCGAAGGCGTGTGGGGCTTTGGCTATCAGTTAGCGCAAAGTTATGCCGACAAATTCGACGATGCGCCATTATCCAAGGAAGTCGCAGCTGAATACGCAAACTACGCGGAACAATCAAGAATACGACAGAACACCATTGAAAATAACGATACGATGAGCTTCTCAGAATATCTACAGCAATGGCGTAGAACGTTACCGATTGCAGATGCGGAAGCATGCAAACAAAACGTTTAACTCGACAAGTAATAGCAACCGAATCAGGAAATAGGGATGATGCGACTGAGTTATAGACAGGTCAATATTGGGATTTTTTTGGCCAGTGTCATCGGCATGGGCTTCGCGCTTTATTTACAACATTATCAACACTTAGACCCTTGTCCGTTGTGTATTTTTCAACGGGTCGGTTTGATCGGAATGGGATTTTTTGCGTTGATTGCTGCCTTACACAATCCCAAAAAATTATTTATTCGCCGCTTGTATAGCGCATTTGCAACCATCGGTGTGCTCTGGTCTACCGCGGTGGCAGGGCGGCATGTTTGGCTACAACATTTACCGCCTCAAGATGTCCCTGCTTGTGGCCCTGGACTCGATTATTGGATGCAAACCTTTCCCTTACAAAGCGTGATTCAGAAAGTGCTGCATGGTTCAGGCGAATGTGCCAAAGTCGATTGGACACTGTTGGGTTGGTCACTGCCACATTGGGCTTTGTTATTCTTTGTCACGTTGCTTGTGGTCAATCTCTGTCAACTCGTGCGCAGAACACGCTAATCACAAATGATTGCCACAAAAAAACCGTACTCATGTACGGTTTTTTTTGCGTGATTGAGTTCGAAACAATTAACCAAACATTCCGCCTAATTTACCCAATGCAGCATTGAGCAAACCATTTGACTCTTCTGGATTGGACGCATCGCCACTTGGGGTGAGATGATTGATCACTTGTGGTAATAGTGCGGCCATACCACTTTGTACTTGCTCAGGGCTTAAACCCATTTTTGCAGCAAGTTGAGTGACTTGATCTGAACTGAGGACTTGTGAAATGGCTTGCGAACTAATTTCTTGGTTCTCGCCATTACTGACCCAAGATTGCACCTGTGAACCTAAACCTGAATTAGTTAATGATGACACCACATTGCCCACGCCGCCTTGTTGCTGTACCCAGCCCAAAACTGCAGGAAGAAGTAGCGCGGATAACCCTGCAGGAGCACCGCCTTCTTGTTCTTGTGATCCACCGTCCAGGATACCACCCAAGAGACCGCCTAAGCCTCCAGCTTGTCCAGTTTGGTTCCCTGCACTTTGAGCCAGCTGACCCACTAATCCATCAAGCATTCCCATAATCCCTATCCTATTTGAGTTAAGAAAGCATCGCTGTGTTGACCAAATAATTTGACAACCGTAGGCTAAGTATACGAAGGAGATATGGATGAATGACAACTATGTTTTGGTATAAATTGTTAAGTTATGTGATATGAACAAACCTTCCAGCGTCTAATCAATGATGCGTTGCGCCTCATCAGCCCAGAATCTGGCGATCACGATCAGCCGGCGCCAATTTTGCGCATCCACTTGATCTCGCCAGACGACCCAGTTTGTCATCACCGTTTTCTGCCTGACTTTGGTTTCAAATTGCAAAACCAAAACAAATAGCCCGCCTTGAGCCTTAATCAAACGACCTTCATAAACATGAGTTTTCTGAGTTCGAAGAGGTTCTAAAACCGACCAACGCCAATTTTCTTTATCGAATTGAGTAACTTGAACAAGACGTGCGGCTGGTTTTTTGAATAAATATTGATAGGCCAAGAAAAAGCCCATGAGCAAAAGCGACAAGCCTTTGCCCCAAAATGGCATTTCACTAAAAATCAAAACGAGACAAACCAAGAGAAACGCAACCGCTTCACTCCATTTTTGTAAACGGCTGACTTGAAGCGTTGTGTTTATTCTCATGGCAATAGAGCCATTAACCTTTCAAAAATTTTAAACGGTTAATGATGGAGACTAACTCAGCAGGTGGCGTGGTTACACCCATAAACCAATCCAATAAATCAGGATCTTCTTGATCAATCAATACCGAAAAATCAGCTTTTTCTTGAGCCTCTGCATGAACGAAATGTTCACGCACATACGGATCAAAATAGTAATCCAATTCTTTCAAACCACGACGCGCACGGTAAATGACCTTACGATCTGCTATGCTAATTTCTGGGTCGTTCTGATTACTGCGATCGTTTGTCATTAAACTTCTATTCCTGCGCCTAAATATGCGGCTTGTACACGAGGATCATGTAAGAGTTCTTGTCCTGTCCCACTGAATGTCATTTCGCCATGCTCTAAAACATAAGCCCGATCAGCCAATTGCAATGCACCGCGCGCATTTTGTTCAACCAACAGAATGGATAAACCGCTTTTCTTCAATTCAGCCAACGTATTAAAAATCAGCTCAATCATCAGCGGCGCCAAGCCCATTGATGGCTCATCGAGTAACAATAATTTAGGACGCGACAACAATGCACGACCAATCGCCAGCATTTGTTGCTCACCACCCGACAATGTGCCTGCCAACTGATCGCGGCGCTCTTTCAGCCGTGGAAAACGCTCAAACACGTTATCCAACTCACTTTGCTGCCAACCATGTAAATAGGCACCCATTTGCAGATTTTCTAGCACGGTCATTTTTGGAAAAACACCGCGACCTTCAGGAACGAGCGCAAGACCTTGAGCGACACGCTGATGACTTACCAACTTCACAATTTCATTGCCGTGATAAATGACCGAACCTGTCGATGGAACCAAACCCGATAACGCATTCAGCGTCGAGCTTTTGCCAGCGCCATTTGCGCCAATCAGACAGACCAATTCACCGTCATTGACCTGTAAATCTAAGCCTTGCACCGCATGGATGTTGCCATAGCGCACATGGAGGTCTTTGACAGAAAGAATGACTTTAGATTCTGCATGACTCATTCTGTCGCACTCCGTGGCTCATGGCCTTTTCCCGCTTGCGCGGTTGCATCTCCGCCCAAATAGGCTTTGATCACGCGTTCATTTTGACGAATTTCTGCTGGCGTACCATCGGCAATTTTTTCACCAAAATCAAGCACACTGATCCGATCACACAGTCGCATCATTAGCCCGACATCATGCTCGATCAGCACAATCGTCATGCCATCTGCATGCAAGCGGCGAATCAAATCTTGTAATTGCACAGTCTCTGTTGGATTCATGCCTGCCGCAGGTTCATCCAACGCCAGCAAACGCGGTTTCAACGCCAGCGCACGCGCGATTTCTAAACGACGTTGATCGCCATAAGACAAGGTGCGCGCGACACGGCAAGCGACATCATTCGACAACCCGACGTATTGTAATAACCGCAACGCTTCTTGGCGGACAAACAGCTCTTCACGCTTAGCCGCAGGCGTACGCAACATTGCACCGAAAATACCTGTTTTGGTTTGGCTATGCTGCCCGACCATGACATTTTCCAGTGCGGTCATTTCACTGAATAAACGAATGTTTTGAAAGGTGCGTGCCAAGCCTTTTTTGGCGAGGACTTGCGGACTGGTTTTCAGACTGATCTTCTTGCCATCAAATATAAAACTGCCAGAATCCGCTTGGTACATCCCCGTCATGACGTTGAATAACGTCGTTTTACCCGCGCCATTTGGTCCGATCAAGCCGTGAATCGTGCCTTGCTCAATGCTTAAACTGACATTTTTCAGCGCATGCACGCCGCCGAAAGATTTATTGATATTTTCAAATTTGAGTAATGTCGTTTGCTGAGGATTAGTCATGATGAAACTCCTCTTTGCGACGACGTGAAGGCAATAACCCTTCAGGTCTAAACAACATCATCGCCACCAGAGCCACGCCGAAAATCAACATCCGCACATTATCAGGATCGACCACTTGACGCCCGAATAACATTTCTTGCAAAGGACGGATCACTTCACTCAAGACTTCTGGCGTCAGCGTCAGTAACACCGCGCCCAAAATCACGCCTGCAATATTGCCCATCCCACCCAAAACCACCATGCACAGCACCATGATGGATTCCATCAGGCCAAAGCTGGTCGGGTCAATAAAACCCTGAAAACTGGCAAACATGCCGCCCGCGACACCACCAAAACTGGCACCCATGGCAAAGGCGAGCAATTTGATATTACGCGTATTAATACCCATCGCTTTTGCCGCAAGTTCATCCTCACGAATCGCCACCCATGCACGACCAATCCTTGAATCTTCAAGGCGTATACAAATACCTATGATGATTAAAACCAATGCTAAGAACAGGTAATAATATAAATATGAACCATTAAAATGCTGACCAAACAGGGTAAAACCTGAACCGAAGTCATGGCCAAAAAAGGACAAATTATCAATACCACTAATACCTTGCAGATC
>CAYJUB010000109.1:0-6962 GCA_964373145.1 uncultured Moraxellaceae bacterium | reverse complement strand
GACCCCCTCTTTTTTATAATTACATCGCAGATTAATTTTTATTGTTTTTTGAGATAACGTAGCTTTTAGTTTTCTATTTAACCTTTATCACTTAAAATTATTTTGTAGGGGGAACCTAAGTGTTCGCCCGCTTTTGTTTTTAGGGCAGACACACAGGTCTGCCCCTACCGCATTTTTTTCCTGATCAAAATCAAATATCGATTTCTACTTTGCTTTCATCACTTTCGCTAAATCTTCTGCTGTCACATTATTCGAGATCAAAACGCCTGTCGTGTGGACAGCAATGTCATTACCCACAAATGAACTATAACCTGTCATTCCCCATTCTGATCGACGAATCACCAAATCTGCTGTTGCTTTCATACTGACCACTTTAGTCGTCGGATCAAACCGAGGCTTATCTAAAGTCACCTTGGTTTTAATGGGCTTAGTCACACCTAGCATCGTCAAATCACCTTGCACAATCACATGCGCAGGATCAATTTGCTTCACACTCGTACTTTTGAAGTTGATCGTTGGGTACTTTTCAACATTAAACAATGAGCTGCCTTTGATCACACCATCATTGATTCTTGATCCTGTGGCGACACTATTGGATTCAACAGTAAAATTGATTTGAATATTTTTTTGATCAAAAACATCGCCTTTGATCTGCCCATCAAATTTCTGGAATTGACCAGTCACTTGAGCCATGCCACCTGGCGGAGTTTCAAAATTGATCTGAGTTTTATTAAGATCAAACTGCCAGTCAGCAGCAAGTGCCAGATTAGAACTGGTTCCGATCATCGCTACTACAATTGCCAAAGCGTTTTTTATTTTATTCTTCATTGCCAAGCCCCTTTGTAATCCACTCTAAACGTTCGCTATCTTCATTAATCGCCGCCTCACGAATCAGTTGTGATGGACGGTGTAGTAGTTTTGCCATCATACCCAAAGATAATCGCTCAAGCACTTCATCGACTGCAACACCTTGCTCTAAAAGATGTTTGGCGCGAATCACTTCTTGCTGGCGCATTTCATCCATTTGTTGACGATATTGCGCGATCACTGGCCCCACTTGTTGGGCGCGACTATTTTGAATGTATTGCGCCGCCAACTGACTCACCATCACTTCGGCTTCAACCGCAGCTTGTCTGCGCTGTGCGACGTTGCCTTCAATGACGCCTTGTAAATCATCAACCGTATATAAATAAACATCATCCAAGGTCGTGACAACAGATTCGATATCACGCGGCACAGCCAAATCAATCATCAACATTGGGCGATGACGACGCGTTTTAAGTGCACGGCGCACCATATCGCGCGTAATCACTGGATGAAGACTTCCCGTTGAAGACGAAACAAGATCGGCTCGTTGCAAGGCACTTTCTAATTGATCAAATGGAATGACTTCGACAGTGACATGCGATTGAAGCTCATTCGCCAAACGATTGGCGCGTTCGAGACTGCGATTACAAATGAGTATTTTTTTTACACCGTGTTCAGCCAAGTGTCGGCCGACTAGCGTATTCATTTCACCGGCTGCGACCAACAAGACTTTGATTTCGCCGAGATCACTAAACATTTGTCGAGCCAGCTGCAGCACCGCAAAACCCAGTGAAACCGCTTGTGAGCCGATCGCAGTTTCTGTGCGAACTTTTTTAGCTGCACTGAATACTTGTTCAAAGATTCGACTTAATTTAGGCGTGACTGTGCCAGCATCGCGTGCATATTGCAGGGCACTTTTAACTTGACCAAGAATTTGCGGTTCGCCCAAAACCATCGAATCAATGCCGCTCGCAACACGCATTAAATGAATCAATGCATCTTCTTCGCCATGCTGATACAGATGATCGGCTAATGTTTCGATTGATAAGTCATGGGTGCTTGCCAACCACTCCGCTAAATCTTCGGGAGAGTCGGTAATGCTATATAATTCTGTGCGATTACAAGTCGATACAATCACCAAATCATTCGTCAAACCCAAAGCTTGAGCATGACGGAGTGCGTCACCTAAACGCTCAGGCACAAATGCGACTTGCTCACGCAAAGCCAAAGGTGCGGTGGTATGATTGATGCCTAATGCAAAGAAACCCATTGTGCGTCGATAGCCACTTGCAAATATGGTATTGTGCGATAAGCGATGCACAAATACAAACATTGCTTTGCAATTACAATGTCTCGCATCTGTGACATTCACACGTATTTGATCAAAATTGATTTATCATGAAACGGATTTAGCTTAAAGTAGTTCATTGCAAAACAATCATTTGAGATAGCGAGGTTCGTTTGCTCCGATTGGATTTATCAAGGTCTTTTTGCATTCGCTATCAAAGCCTGATCCGCGGCTCTATCCTATCCACTGCCATACTGACCAGTACTGCGCAGGCAGCATTATTGGATGTATTTTCTGCTGAACTCGCCCTCGCACGAGGCATGACCGACAAAGGTGTTGTGCTCTATCGTGCACAAGCCATTCAAAGTAATGATCCTGTCATTTTAGAACGTGCACTGACCGTTGCTTTAGAAAATAATGATATTAATGGTGGACTTGCCATTAGCAAACATTGGGTTGAAGTCGATCCGAACTATGTTCCTGCTTTATTTTATATGGCGCATTTATCACTCAAAGCGCACGACTATCAACTTGCTGCCCAAACACTCGACCAAATTCTGAGCTATGACCCTGATGCGGCGTTAGATCGGATTATTGTCGGGATTTCACCAGATACTCAGCAGGATCGGAATGCACTTCTTGCGGCGTTACAAAGCCTCAAAGAATATAATAATCCATCACTTTCTGTGCTCAAAGCAGGTCTGCTGGTACAAGCAGGAAAACCGGATGAAGCACTGCGTGAAGTGAATAATGCTTTACGCAAGAAACCCGGCGTGACTGCGTTTATTACACTCAAAGCCAATATTCTGATTGGTCAAAACAAAGTGGCGGAAGTTCAACAGCTGCTAACGCAAGAAATCAGACGTCAACCGAGAAACAAAAGCCTGCAACTCCTCCAAGTTCGGTTCCTACTGAATAATAAAAAGCCACAACAGGCTATGGCTCAGCTCAAACAAATGACTCGTCGCTGGCGTAACGATGGTGAGATTTTATTATTAGCAGGGTTAGTCAGCATTGATAATCAAAAGATGCAGGATGCTCAACGTTATCTGATACAACTGTTAACCATTGATCAATATGTCGATCAGGCTTATTTCTATTTAGGCATCGCAGCTGAGCGTCAAAATCGCACGGTCGTTGCCATTAGTTATTTCCAAAAAGTGCAAGGCGATGATTTGTATCGCAAAGCACAAAAGAAATTGGCAATCATCATGGTCGCAAACAACCAATTGGATGAGGCACTGAACAATCTCACGCAAGAACGTGTCGAACATCCAGAGCAAACCAGTTTCCTCTATTTATTACAGGCGCAATTGCTTAAAGATACTCACCACACTAAACCCGCACGCAAACTGTTAGATGAAGCGATTAACAGTTTGCCGAATCAGCCTGAGCTCATTTACGCAAGAATCTTATTATTGAATCCAGATGAAACTGCACTGCTCGATAGTGAATCAGAACAATTACTGTCACTCAGCCCTGATAATCCTGTTTATCTCAATGCCTATGCATTTGCGCTCGCCCAGCAGAATCGTAAGCTGAACGATGCGCGGGCGCTCGCTGAACGTGCGAATAAACTTGTGCCAAACAACGCCGCAATTTTAGATACGCTCGGGTTTATCGCGTTATTACAGAAAGACAATGAGTTTGCGGTCGATACCTTACGTGCAGCATACACATCAGAACCGAGTGTGAATATTGGCTTGCATCTTGCGGCAGCATTGGCAACCAGTAAGAAATATGAAAATGAACGCAATCAGCTCATCAATGATCTGAAAACTCACTTTCCTAACGATCCGCAAATTATTGCCCAGTTTGATGGTGGTGGACAGACAACACCACAATCCACATCAAATTTTCCATTGAAAATCACACCCTAAATCGCTAAAACTACGACCGCCATTCATGAGCTATGAAACAAATTATGCTTTCTAAACCATTTCAAATTGCTGCAATTTTTCCGTTAATCATCACCTTAACGGCTTGTCAAACATTACGTCCACCCACGCTTCCGACATTGCCAGCGAGCGAGTTAACAGCTACGCCAACAACAATTGCAAACACGCCAACGCCAATCCAATTCAATATTACAGGGAAAATTGGTGTTCGCACTGCGAAGCAAAATGGCAGTGCATTTTATGCTTGGTCACAAGATGGTGAACGCTTTGCGATTGACCTGACGGGCGCGCTTGGGATTGGACAAACACATATCGAAGGTGTGCCAGAACACGTCACGTTGCAAAGTGCAAAAACTGGACTGATTGAGGCATCAACACCTGAAGAATTGCTTCAACGTGCAACTGGATGGCAAGCGCCGATTTCATATTTACCCTACTGGATTGATGGTCAAACAGCGAGTGCAGATAGTGCGGCAACGCGTGACACGCAAAATCGTCTACAGACCTTAAATGAAGGTGGCTGGGATGTGACTTTTAATTATGACGATCCAGCGCAAGTGAAATACCCGAATCGGCTGGTCATGAATCAAGTTGCCGATCCAACAGATCCAACGACGCATAACAAAGTCATTCTCACCATTCAACGTGAAATTAATCCTACGATAGATTCCACTGCAAAAACGAGTAGCGCACCGTGACTGTATTACGCTTACCCGCCCCAGCCAAACTGAACCGTTTCCTGCATATCACTGGACGACGAGCGGATGGTTATCATCTATTGCAAACCGTTTTCCAAATCATTGACCAGATGGATTGGCTCAGTTTTGAAGCGCAGGACTCATTAGAACTCATCAGCGATTTACCGTTTCCAGCTCAAGACAATCTCATTATTCGCGCAGCTCACCTACTGCAAACCACAACAAGTTGTACGAAAGGCGCGAAAATTACACTTGAAAAAAACTTACCCATGGGTGGCGGCTTAGGTGGCGGCTCATCTGATGCAGCAACAGCATTGCTTGCACTGAATCACTTGTGGCAAACGAAATTAACCATTGATGAACTTGCAACATTGGGCTTAAAACTTGGGGCGGATGTGCCTGTTTTCGTTCGTGGACAAAATGCTTGGGCAGAAGGCGTCGGTGAAATATTGCAACCCATTACATTGCCAGAAACACATTTTGTTGTATTAACACCGAATTGTTTCGTCAGTACGGCTGAAATTTTTAATCATCCAGATTTGCCGCGTATAACGCCTATGATTGATCAAGCTCAATTTTTGGCTGAGCTGCAAAATCAAAAAAATGACAAAGAAACCCATAATGATTGCGCGATTATCGTGCGGAAACTTTATCCAGAAGTCGATCAGGCATTATTATTTTTAGAAAATATTCAGCAACAGTCACCCGAGCTAAAAGAAGCACCGCAACTCACTGGAACGGGTGCTTGCGTATTCCTCGTCACGCCTACACGTGCGATTGCCGATAAAATACTCAAACAATCACCATTTAATGGTTTCGTTTGTTCAGGAATTGGGCAATCACCTGTGCATTCCGCATTAAATTTGTTATAGTTGCGCCCCGTCGATTCGGTTGCGCAAGCAAATAAATCGACGCGTTCGAGTACATGCCATAGGGGCGTCGCCAAGTTGGTAAGGCATCAGGTTTTGATCCTGACATCCGTTGGTTCGAGTCCAGCCGCCCCTACCATGTAATCTGAACACATCAATAAAGAACGGAAATACACAGATTTTTTGGAATACCAAAATACCTGTTGTAATAAATGAGTGATGTTTAAAGGCTCGTCAAAAATTTCAGAATTCATACTGTTTTTCTTGACAATCTAACAACAAATCACTATAGTTTCCGCCGCTATAGGGGCGTCGCCAAGTTGGTAAGGCATCAGGTTTTGATCCTGACATCCGTTGGTTCGAGTCCAGCCGCCCCTACCATATTTTGTTTTATATCTTTTGTTATAAAAGATATCTCCTTCACTCCGCTGATTTTTTCGCCTTTAATTTAGGATTGAACTATGCCAAATCTCGTTATTTTCACTGGCAACGCACACCCTGACTTAGCGCAAAAAGTCTCGAGTCATCTTCATGTGCCACTCGGTGCAGCGTCTGTTACACGTTTCTCTGACGGCGAAATCGCTGTAGAAATCACTGAAAACGTGCGTGGTAAAGACGTATTTATTCTGCAACCAACTTGCGCGCCTACCAACGATAACCTCATGGAAATCTTGGTCATGGCTGATGCCCTTCGCCGTGCAAGTGCGGGTCGTATTACAGCAGTTCTGCCGTACTTCGGTTATGCACGCCAAGATCGCCGTCCACGTTCAGCACGTGTACCGATTAGCGCGAAAGTCGTTGCAGACATGTTGAGTATTGTGGGTATTGATCGTGTGTTAACCATGGATCTCCATGCCGATCAAATCCAAGGCTTCTTTGACATTCCAGTAGATAACATCTACGGCTCACCTGTTCTTTTGGCTGACCTCAAGAAACGTGGTGACAACAGCAATTTGATCGTTGTATCTCCAGATATTGGCGGTGTAGTTCGTGCACGTGCAGTTGCGAAGCAATTGGGTGATATCGAACTGGCAATTATCGACAAACGCCGTCTACGTGCGAATGAAGCACAAGTGATGCATATCATTGGTGATGTGGCTGGTCGCGATTGTGTGATCGTTGATGACATGGTTGATACCGCTGGTACATTGTGCAAAGCAGCGAAAGCATTGAAAGAACATGGTGCGCGCAGCGTGATCGCTTACTGTACACATCCTGTTTTGTCAGGTGCAGCGATTGATAACTTGAATGGCTCCCCGATCGACGAATTAGTCGTAGCGGATACCATTCCACTGAGCCAAGCAGCACGTGATTGTGGCAAAGTTCGCCAGATCAGCATTTCGAGCCTACTCGCAGAAACGATTCGTCGTATCAATAACGAAGAATCCATCAGCGCGATGTT
>CAYJUB010000108.1:0-6964 GCA_964373145.1 uncultured Moraxellaceae bacterium | reverse complement strand
ATGATTTGTTGGCGCGACTCCAGCAAGCCGACGCCCGCTCCAAGCGAGGAAAACTGAAGATTTTCTTTGGCAGTTCTGCGGGTGTGGGGAAGACGTTTGCGATGTTGGCGGCGGCGCAGCGGCAGCAGGCTGAAGGTGTGGATGTGATTGTTGGTGTGGTTGAAACGCATGGGCGGAAAGAAACTGCTGCGCAATTAGAATCACTGACCATTTTACCGCTGCAAAAAATTGCTTATCGTGATCAGTCGCTGGTTGAGTTTGATTTGGATGGGGCGCTCGAGCGTAAGCCTGCGCTGATTTTGATTGATGAGTTGGCGCATAGTAATGTCGCGGGTTCGCGGCATCCGAAGCGTTGGCAAGATGTCGATGAGTTGTTGGATGCGGGAATCGACGTCTACACCACGTTGAATGTTCAGCATTTAGAAAGCCTCAATGATGTGATTGGACAGGTCACGGGCATTCGTGTGCGAGAGACGTTGCCTGATGCATTTTTTGAGGCTGCAGATGATGTGGTGATGGTGGATTTACCACCTGATGAATTGCTGCAACGTCTGCGCGAAGGCAAAGTCTATATGCCACAACAAGCGGCGCGTGCTGCCAAGAATTTCTTTCGCAAAGGCAATCTGATTGCGCTGCGTGAGTTGGCATTACGGCGTACCGCTGATCGTGTCGATGCACAAATGCGTGACTATCGCAGTGATGAGGCGATTAGCCCGATTTGGCAAACCAATGAACGCGTGCTGGTCTGTATCGGCGCAAATGCCAATGCTGAACGTTTACTACGTCGTGCTGCACGGATGGCGGTTGCGCTGCGGAGTGAGTGGCAAGTCTTATATGTTGAAACGCCTCAATTGCAACGTCTGTCCGAGTCGCAGCGGCATGATGTTTTAGCGCGACTAAGGTTGGCGCAAAGCCTTGGTGCGACGGTTGAAACAGTCGCTAGCACAGATCTGGTTCAACAAATTATTGATTGCGCGAAACGCGATAATATTTCTCGAATTATCCTTGGGCGTTCATACAGGAAGCATTGGTGGAAGCCGAATAATACGCTTGCCACCGAACTAGCAATTCGCGCAAGTGGCATTGATTTGGTGTTGGTTGGTGATGATGAGGTCGCGCCAGCACAGGTTGAGGCGACCAGTATTCCGATTTTTAAAAACATCAATTTCTACTCAAAAGGCTATTTCTGGGCTATTGCAGGCTGTGCGATTGTGACCGTGTTGCTCACGGGGTTGACTCACCTGTTTGACCTTGCCAATGTCGTGATGCTGTATTTACTGGTCGTGGTTTTGGTATCAGCACGGTTTGGACGCGGCGAGGGCGTATTTGCATCGGTGTTGGGTGTGCTGTGTTTTGATTTCTTTTTTGTGCAACCCAAGTTGTCATTTTCAGTATCAGATACCCAGTATTTACTGACGTTCGCTGTCATGTTTGTCGTCGCGTTGGTGATCGCCAATCTCTCAGCCAATTTACGTTTTCAGGCACGAATTTCCACTCATCGAGAGCAGCGCGCCAATCGCCAATCCGTGTTTAGTCAATCGCTATCAGGCGCATTAACTGCCAGTCAAATTAGCCAGATTACCGTCGAGCAAGTCGCGCAGGTTTTTCACTGTCAGGTGGTGTTGTTATTGCCAGACCGTGAAGATAATTTACATATTGCCAGTGATATTCAAGGGAATCTTTTGGTGTTGAGTCGTGAGCTTGATAGCGCATTGGATTTGGGGACGGCGCAATGGGTTTATGATCATGAGACCGAGGCAGGGTTGCATACCAATACTTTGCCCGCAAGTCCATTGCTCTACCGCCCACTACGTGCGCCAATGCGGACACGTGGTGTTTTGGGATTATTGCCGAATGATGTGAATGCGCTCTTTCAACCTGAGCAACAACGGATGCTCGATACCTTTGCTTCGCAAATTGCATTGGCGTTGGAGCGTGTGCATTTTGTGGAAATTGCTCAAGAAGCGTTGATTCGGATTGAAGGCGAACGGATGCGCGGTACGTTATTATCTGCGTTGTCGCATGATTTGCGCACGCCTGTGACCGCGCTTGCTGGCCTTGCGAATACGCTGAATCGTTCCGATTTAAGTCCTGAACAACATAAAGAATTGGCACTGGCGATTGAAGATCAAGCCGATGCGATTCATGCTTTGGTGATTAACTTACTCGATATGGCAAAGCTGCAATCAGGCGGTTTAAATCTCAATCTGCAATGGGTGCCGCTAGAGGAAGTCATTGGCAGTGTATTGCGCAGTATGGCGAGTCGCTTGGCGAAGCATCATGTCAATGTGTCGCTACCGCCTGATTTGCCACTGGTGCATGTCGATGAACTTTTGATTGCACGGATACTGTCGAATTTGCTGGAAAATGCAGTGCGTTATACGCCAGTCGATAGTCATATTACGATTTCTGCTCACCTCGATGAAACTGCTTCGAGTGGTCAAAAAATGGAATTGGTCGTCAGCGATGATGGCGCAGGTTTACCGATTGGTATGGAAGAAAAAATCTTTGAACGCTTTACCCGTGGGCAAGCTGAATCGGCAACCACAGGCATTGGTTTGGGGCTAACGTTGTGCCGTGAAATGATTCATGCGCATGGTGGCACGATTCACGCCGAGACGAGTGTACCGCACGGCGCGCGCTTTGTGCTACGTTGGCCACAAGAGACGCCGCCGACTTTGCCTGATGCCGAATTAACTGAATCAGAATCTGAATTTCACATAAATGGGAATGCTGAATAAATGGATGTCCCGAATATTTTACTGATCGAAGATGAGCCGCAAATTCGCCGCTTTGTCCGTACTGCATTACAGGCGGAGGGCTTTCAGGTGTTTGAAGCGGAGCAAGGTCAACGTGGTTTAATTGATGCGGCGACGCGTGCGCCTGATCTGATGATTGTGGATTTAGGTTTACCTGATATGGATGGTTTGCAGGTTATTCAGGATTTACGGACGTGGTCGGCGATGCCGATTATTGTGTTGTCGGCGCGCAGTGATGAGAAGGATAAAATCGAGGCACTGGATGCGGGTGCGGATGATTATTTGACGAAGCCGTTTAGTGTGGGTGAGTTGTTGGCGCGAGTACGAGCGCATTTACGGCGACGTGAGACGGGTAATGCCGTGTCATCAGTATTTACATTCGGTGATGTGGTGGTGGATTTGGTTAAGCGTACTGTGGAGCGCAATGGCGAGGCGGTGCATTTGACGTCAACGGAGTATCGCTTGCTGACGGTGTTGATTCGTCATGCGGGGCGGATTTTGACGCATGGGCAATTACTGCGTGATGTGTGGGGGCCGAATCATAATGAGCATAGTCATTATGTTCGGATTTATATGGCGAATCTGCGCCAAAAACTAGAAAAAGACCCGACTCAGCCAGAGCATTTGTTGACTGAGATTGGGATGGGTTATCGGTTGATGGTGTGAGTTATTTTTCCAGTAGTTCATCGACAAGACGACCTCTAAAAAGGGCGCTACAAGCTGAACCGCCTGCAACTACTAGCGAGAATAATAAAAAATCTACACATAAGACTATAGTAGAAAATATTGAGGGCTCTTCGGGTGTTCTCGGTGGAATATATTGAAAAGCAGTAATAAAGTTTGATAAATGTTCAGCGTGAGTTACATAAAAGAAAGCATAGATAGGACTTAAAATTGAGCCAACCCAAATAATTAAAGCTTTCCCCGGCTTAAACCAGCGGTCAGCAAAAGCGAGTAATATTCCTACGCTAGCTCCAACTGCAGCGGCAGGAATAAAATACAAAGCATAAGATATTGGAATTAAAATAATAGTAATGTTTAAAGGTAAAAATGCAATGAGTGGCAAGATAATTGAAAATACGATGCTTGAATAGAAGATTAATGCCAAACGCTTTAGTAAATATTTGATGAATGTCATTGTTAATAAAGCCTAATTATTATTTGTCGAACTGGGCGAGTATAGTACTTAATCTTTGTGTGATTAATACAATAAATCTTTCCGAAATTCCAAGTAAGCTTTCAACACCGCTTGCGGCGCTTCAACTTGCGGATAATGTCCAATGTCATGCAATTCGGTGACATTAGGGTTTGGCACCAGTTCTTTATAGCGCGCAACCATGTGTCCGCCTGAAATAGGATCAGCCATACCGTCAATGAGTTTAAGCGGAATGGTCGCCTTTTGTAATGCACCAACCCAGCGTTCACGATGTAGTTTTCGTTCTGGCATATAGCCAATCAATTTCGGCAGGATTTTACCGCCGTCGTTTTCTTTTAATAGTTTCCAAAAGTTGTCGATGAGTGCGTCGTCGGGCTGTGTTTGTTTGCCAAAAATTCCTTGAATGTTGCGTGCAAACTGCTTTCGATTGTTGAGTCGGGCGATGAGCGAGCCGAGTGGTGACAGCAGTAATTTTTGAATGAGTAATGGATGATGCGTTTCGGGAAATAGTCCACCGTTGAGGAGGCAGACGCTTTGTAGTTTTGGGCGTTGTCCTTGCTGGTTTTGCGAGGCGTGGTTCTCACGTGCGAGAAGTTCTTGCGCGACGCTGTCGCCGTAGTCGTGAGCAAGGATGTGGTATTCCTGCACTTTGTGTTCGGCTAAGAGGTGTTCACAGAGGTCGGCTTGGTCGAGGATGGAGTAATTATAGTCCGTCGGTTTGGCGGAGAAGCCAAAGCCGATCATATCGAGTGTCAGGACACTGTAGCGGCTAGTGAGTTCGGGCCAGATGGCTTCCCAGTCCCATGAGGCTGTGGGGAAACCGTGGATTAATAGAAGTACGGGCGCGGAAGGGTTTCCTTCGGCGCGTGTAAAAATTTGATGTCCGCGGTAGGTGATGAAGGTGCCTGCGGATTTCCAGTTTTGGAGTGAAATAAGAGTCATGATAAGTCTTTGAGGGGTGTTTGAGATAAAATTGCAGCGGCTTGTCTATATTGTTCCATGCGAGGAATAGCCCCCAGAATTGATTTTCTAACCCCTTTATATACATCCAGTGTTTCTTGGAAATTTTTTTCTTTTGCAGTCAAAAGTGAAAAGAATGTTCCACCAATTGAGGCTGTTCGTGGGGTGTTTACAGGAATGCGAGTGCTCTGATATTTGGAGTTTAAAATATCATCTTCAACTACTTGCATTTCTTTCTGGAATTTTTCTCTCAATATTCGAGCAATTTTATTTAATTCTTGAAAAATGTGCTCACCAAACTCAATCACTTCCTCTGGCTTAGGAATATAACCTTGATGGACTATTCTATTTCTAAGTTCAGGAATTTTTTTGCTAAGTTGATAACTATTACCAAGCAAAATTAAATAAAGAAAAAGAAATGCTCCAGTTTGTCGTTCGGACTGTTTGGCTACTTGTTTGAACGTTTCTTCAAACTCTTTTTTATTAATTGACTTATTTTTACAAAAGACATTGATAGCATATTCAAAGAAGCGCTCATATGCTGCCGATAGGCTAGATGCAGCTTCAATAGTATAGTTGTCGATAAGAGCATTCGCGGCTGATTCAAGTAAAATATCAAATTTATGACGCACAAGTATAATTGCCGATTTATGCCCTTTTGTGCATTCAGCATATGCGATACCGTCATCGTAGTAATCCATAACAATTGGTTCAGATGACGGTTGTCCAAACTCCTTAAAGCACTCCATACAGAATGTAAAAGTTTTCATTTTTTACCTTTTCTTACTAAATTAAAATTATGTACTAATGATCGCAAAGTAATTTAGCTAAAATGTTTTCCTAAACAAACCCCACCACATCCCCCAATCCCTCCCGCACCACAACAACTTCATCCCCAGATAAATCAATCACCGAAGTCTCACCCAAAGTCCCCGTCCCGACATCGATAAACACATCAATCAACTTCTCCAGCTTATCCGCAATTTCAAATGGATCATCCAGCGGCTCAGTGTAGTCAGGCAGAGAAAGCGTCGTCGTCAGCATTGGCTCGCCCAATGCCTCAAGTAGTTGTTGCGCAACGCAATTCGTTGGTACACGAATCCCAATCGTCTTGCGTTTCGGATGCATCAGACGCTTCGGTACTTCATGAGTCGCCGTCAGGATAAAGGTATACAAACCCGGCGTGTGATTCTTGAGGAGGCGATAGGTCGCGTTATCGACTTTGGCGTAAGTGGCGATTTCGGAGAGGTCGCGGCAGAGGAGGGTGTATTGATGTTGTTCTGGAAAACGACGGATGCGGGCGATGCGTTCCATGGCGCTTTTATCGCCCAGCCGACAGCCAAGTGCATAAGTCGAATCTGTCGGGTAAACCACGACGCCACCCGCACGAATCCGCGCCGCTGCTTGTTCGATTAAGCGGTCTTGTGGATTATCAGGATGGACGTATAAATGCAGCATGTTCTTGCCCCAGTATGAATCTCAAAGATGATTGGAAACCATTGATGGGATTTAACTTTATCTTACTGCGATTTGATTTGTTTTTATACAAATTTTATGGAATTGTTTGGGTTTTAATCATTAAATAAAACATATTTTGATACGAAAATTGCCGTAGGGGCAAACCCTTGTGGTTGCCCTAATCTGATGCTAATCGGCGTTCAAAAGGGCGACCACGAGGGTAGCCCCTACAAACGACTCAATTAGAAACGATCCGTCGCCTCAATCAGCGCATTCGTCGTACCGATTTCAGACAATGAATGTCCAGCATTCGCAATGATTTTGAGTTCGGCTTCTGGCCATGCGCGATGTAAATCCCATGCGTTTTCAGCAGGGCAAACCACGTCATAGCGACCTTGAACGATCACGGCGGGAATATGTCGAATTTTGTGAACATTATTCAGTAAGAAATTATCTTCGGAGAAAAAGCCTTTATTGACAAAGTAATGACACTCAATGCGCGCAAAGGCTTCCGAGAAATCATCAGCACCATAGTGTTCAATCATTTTGTCATCAGGGATTAGCTTGGAGGTTGAGCCTTCCCAGATTGCCCATGCTTTCGCCGCTGAACGTCTCACTTGAGCATCAGGCG
>CAYJUB010000107.1:0-7024 GCA_964373145.1 uncultured Moraxellaceae bacterium | reverse complement strand
CACCAAGGGGCGGTAGTCTAACGAAAAACCCAACCAAAGCCAATCTGAATTTTTCAATCTTGAAATACGCTTAAGATTGATTCAATGCTAACATGTGCGGCATTAGAACAAATTGGATACTTGCTATGCAGGACTCTCAACAGCGACCAGCCATGTCTGCCCTCACACTCGCAGCTCTCGGCATCGTCTTTGGTGACATCGGTACGAGTCCTCTTTATGCACTAAAAGAATGTTTCCATGTGGCGCACGGCATTCCTCTGTCCTACAGCAATGTCCTTGGCGTGTTGTCGTTGATCTTTTGGTCGCTGATGATTGTTGTGTCGATCAAATATGTCGCCATCATCATGAAAGCCAACAACAACGGCGAAGGCGGCATCATGGCGCTGTTAGCACTGAGCTTGCGTAACAAGCGAATCGGATCTAAGTCACGCTCAATATTAGTTGCCATTGGATTATTTGGTGCAGCACTGTTTTTTGGTGACGGCATCATTACCCCTGCAGTATCAGTCTTGTCTGCGGTAGAAGGGTTGTCGATTGCAACGCCTGTGTTCACACCTTATGTCATTCCCATCGCCGTCGCGGTGTTGATTGGATTATTCATGATCCAGCGCAAAGGCACTGGGTCAGTAGGTCGTTTTTTCGGCCCCATTACCTTACTTTGGTTTATTACGCTCGGTGTGCTGGGCATACTCAGCATCGTGCAAAACCCAGTCATCCTCAATATGGTCAATCCGTTTTGGGCAGGTCTATTTGTCTACCATCATCCTATCGGATCATTTATTACGATGAGTGCCGTGGTCTTGACGATCACTGGCGGCGAAGCGCTGTATGCGGATATGGGGCATTTTGGTCGTAAGCCGATTAAGTGGGGCTGGTTTCTGGTTGTATTACCATCGTTACTGTTAAATTATGCTGGGCAAGGTGCGTTACTACTGCGCGACCCAACCGCGATTGAAAATCCTTTTTATAAATTAGTGCCTGATTTGGCACTGTATCCAATGATTATTCTTGCGACGATTGCCGCTGTGATTGCGTCGCAAGCCGTGATTTCAGGTGTATTTTCCATTGCACGACAAGCGATGCAATTGGGCTATTTGCCGCGCTTAACCGTGTCGCATACCTCTGAATCTGAAATTGGCCAGATCTATATTCCCTTTCTCAATTGGTTGTTGCTCGGTTCAATTATCATTCTCGTCGTGTTGTTTAAATCGAGCTCCAATCTGGCGGCAGCCTACGGTCTTGCGGTCACTATGACCATGATTTGCGATACGTTATTAGTCGGTTTCGTGATGTTTAGTTTGTGGCGCTGGTCTGCTCGAAAAGTGGTGCTGGTGGTTCTGCCTTTTTTAATCCTCGATCTCATTTTCTTTGGCGCAAGCTCGCTGAAAATCATCGCTGGCGGCTGGTTCCCACTCTTGGTTGGCGCGATTGCCTTTACCATTATGATGACTTGGAAACGCGGTCGTCAGTTGTTAATCGCCAAGTTGCAAACTGAAACCTTACCGCTTGATTTATTTATCAATAATGTCAGCAGCAACGCACATACCGTCACTGGAACTGCTGTATTCATGACTGCGAGTCAAACCGTTGTGCCTCATGCCTTATTGCACAATTTGAAGCACAATAAAATACTGCATGAAACCAATGTCCTCATGACCGTCATCACCGAAGATGTCCCTTATGTCGATGATGAAACACGGATCACAATCGAACGCATTAATGACCGTTTTTATCGATTGGTGGCGCGTTATGGCTTTAAAGAGCAACCGAATGTGCCAGAAGCAGTCGAGCATGGTTTGAAATTGGTCGGATTACCCTTTGATATGATGATGATTAGCTTCTTTGTCTCGCGCGAACGGATTCTGCATACCGTGGGTGATGGTATGTCGCCGTGGCGTGAAAAACTGTTTATTTCAATGTCACGCAATACCAGTGCGGTCAGCGATTTCTTTCAAATTCCGACCAATCGCGTGGTGGAAATGGGCAGTCAAATCGAGATTTAACACCGCTGCTCACTAATCAAAAAAAGACAAAGTTGAGCGTTCAGCTTTGTCTTTTTAATTTCGCTCATTCTATTATTGATTTTAACTTCAAGGCTTTCATGTTTTTTAATCCACGAAACATCGCGGTAACTGCACTGCTCACCTTATTTTTAACCGTTCATCATGCGTCATATGCTGACGTTGCAACCGCTTACGCTGACCATGATTCCGAACTAACCACTGAAGATCGACTCTGTACGCAAAACTATTATCAAGGCGAAGCACCCAACTTTACCAATCAAAAATTAGCCAACAATACGCATGAGTTATGTTTCGATGGCTTTACCATCATGTACTCCAGCATTACTCGCACCCCGCTTTGGTCGGCACAATACCTGACCCGCGATCGCTTAAAGCGTGCAGAGCGACTTGATCGGCAAAATAATTTTCATGAAGAAACGCAGTTGCCGTATGACGAACGTGCAACGTTAGAGGATTATAAAGGCAGTGGCTTTGATCGTGGGCATCTGTCGCCGAACGGGGATATGGGGAGCCGTAAGCAACAGTTTAATAGCTTCTCACTTGCCAATATCATTCCACAAAATCGTTACCACAATCAGAATCCATGGCGACATTTGGAAGAAGTGACTCGCGAATTGATCAAAAAAGAAGGCGAAGGCTATGTGATTACGGGGGCAGCATTTCGCGGCAATCGTATCCGTAAAATTGGTAATGTCCTCGTCCCAACAGATGTCTATAAAGTGGTTTATTTTCCGAAGCGTAAAGTTGCTGGCGTTTACTTTTCACCCAACGATGCATCGGGTCAAGTTAATGTCATTTCGCTGGCGGAATTGAATCGCCAAATTGGCTTGGATTTATTACCGAGCTTGCCGGACAGTGTCAAACAACAGCGCGTCAATATGCCACTCACGACCAAAATGGCCGTTCGTCGCGGAGATATTTCCGGTCACCCAAATAGCCATCCAACCCAGCAACAGGGTCAACCGATGAACTATGGGGTGACGATGAGCTCTCAATTAGAACCCGCGACACGATGGGTGCTCAGTCGTATGTGGCACGCGTTATGGAAAGACTAACGCCGTGGGTGATCGGTATTAGACCTGATAAGCGCGAATAAAGCGTTTGACCACTTCACGCACATAATGCTCTCTGGCCACAACATTTTCTGCGCCAAGGCTCAGAACCTTTTGTAGATGTGAGCAACCGGTAAACGACGATAAGAAATATTCCGCTGCAATCATCGGCTCAGGAATATCCAGCTTGCCTTGATCGTGAGCTTGCGTCAGTAAACGGGCCACTTCATTATGCGTGCGCTGTGGTCCAGCGTCATAAAACATCTGTGTCCGCTCAGGATGTTGCACCGCAATCGTCACCATCAGTCGGTACAATTCAATCGCTTCTTGTCCATCCAGCATGCTCTGAAAACGATTTGCCACGTTATACAAAACTTCGGAAATCGGTGCATGTTCAGCCAAATCAAAAATTGACGACGGCAATTGATTGCCGCAATGCGCTGCGATCGATGCCGCGAACAAACTTTCTTTGTCCTTGAAATGACTATACACCGTCAACTTCGACACTTTTGCTTCCGCCGCAATCGCATCCATGCTGCTGCCTTCATAGCCCAGCCGCAAAAATAAGTCCTTCGCCGCCTGCAAAATTGCAGCACGCTTGACTAAGTCTTTTGGACGACCGACGGTCGTTAAAGCATTCGACAACGGTGCTAAGTGTGTGGTCATATACTCATCAATCAGTTTAAAAATTCATTCACAACAGAGATGACCCAATAGTTCAATCAATATGTGTCCAATATTGAACTTAGGGGTTTACTAAATATACTATACTGCATAGTATAGCAATAATTGAGCAATGTTGATAAATTTCAGATCAAGGGTGAGATGAATCGAATCTCACCGATTAAGAACATGAAGATCAACATTAATCATAAAATATTCAATACCTTAACATGCGTTCATTACGTCAAAATCCAAGGAAAACATCATGAATCAGCAGTTTGCCGCACGTTCGATTCTCTTCTTATCGGTTTTAACGCTGGGCGCTTGCCACAAATCCGAACCTGCCAAACCTGCGATTCACACCGCCATGGTCGTTCAGCCAACCAGCGCCGATGCCATGCTCAATAGCTATACAGGCAGTGTGACTGCACGCGTGCAACCGATCCTCTCGTTTCGCATCGGCGGTAAAGTGATTAAACGCTTGGTTGATGTGGGCGACACGGTCAAAAAAGGTCAGATCTTGGCGGAACTCGACCCACAAGATGCGCAATTACAACGCTCAAACGCACAGGCTCAGTTGACCAGCGCAGAATCCAACGAACGCATCGCCAAAGCAGAACTCGCACGCTATACCCAACTCCTCGCGCCGAATGCCATCAGCCGTTCGCAATTCGATCAAGTTGAAAACCAATACAAAGCCGCAGCCGCTGCATTGACGCAAGCCAAGTCACAATTCAATCTGGCCAATAACCAAACCGACTACAACACGCTCCGTGCGCCGCAAGATGGCACGATTACTCAGCGTCTCGTTGAAGCAGGTCAAGTCGTTGCTGCGGGACAAACGGCCTTTACGCTCGCCGCTCAAGGTGAGCGTGAAGTGTTGATTGGGCTACCCGAACAAGATCTCCCACGTTTCCATTCGGGGCAAGCCGTGACGGTGACGGTCTGGACGCAACCCGATGCACGCTACCCTGCACACATCCGTGAAATCTCTCCAGCGGCTGATGAGTCACGCACCTACGCGGCGCGTATTGCGTTTGATCAGGCCAATCCAGCAGTGGATATCGGTCAAAGCGCACGGGTGTTCGCCAATGACAACCGTTCCGCATCGACACTCTCATTACCGTTATCTGCCGTGACTGCTGAACAAGGTGCCGCTTATGTTTGGGTACTCGACTCAGCCACGTCAAAGATCAAACGCACCCCCATCCAATTGGGTGTTTATGGACGGGATAACGCTTCAGTCTTGTCGGGCTTAAAACCTACTGACTGGGTGGTGATTGCAGGGGTACAACTGCTCCATGATGGGCAGCAAATCAACGCGGTAGATCGCCAAAATCGCCCAGTCCGCGCCGCAACAAAACCGATGACGAAGCAGGGTTGATCACATGAACTTTAATCTCTCTGAATGGGCACTCAAAAATCGGCAACTGGTGTTGTACTTTATGATTTTGCTGTTTGTCATCGGCGCAATCTCGTACACCAAACTGGGGCAAAGTGAAGATCCACCGTTTACCTTCAAGGTCATGGTTGTGCAAACCATGTGGCCTGGCGCAAGTGCTGAAGAGGTGTCTAAGCTCGTCACTGATCCAATCGAAAAGAAACTCATGGAAACAGGCAATTACGAAAAAATCATTTCGTATTCACGCCCCGGTGAGTCGATGGTCACGTTTATGGCACGGGATTCGATGCATTCTAAGGATATTCCAGAACTCTGGTATCAAGTGCGTAAGAAAGTAAGCGATATCAAACACACTCTTCCAGCAGGCGTCCAAGGTCCGTTTTTGAACGATGAATTTGGCGACACCTATGGCAACATTTACGCATTGACGGGTAAAGGTTTCGACTACGCCATCCTCAAAGACTACGCTGATCGGATTCAACTACAACTCGAAAGTGTTCCAGATGTCGGCAAAGTGAATCTCGTCGGTCTACAAGACGAAAAAATCTGGATCGAAATCTCCAACACCAAAACAGCCAGCCTTGGCTTGCCGCTGCAAACCGTGCAACAAGCCTTACAAGCACAAAACGCCATCACCCCAGCAGGCTTCTTTGAAACGCCGACCGACCGCATTCGATTGCGGATCAGTGGGCGCTTCAAATCGGTTGATGAGATTCGTAACTTCCCGATCAAGATCGCAGGTCGCAGCCTCGTGATGAATGATGTCGCCGATGTGTTTCGCGGTTTCAGTGATCCAGCCCAACCACGCATGCGCTTCATGGGTGAAGATGCGATTGGCATAGAAGTGTCCATGAAAGCAGGTGGCGACATTCTGACTTTAGGCAAAAATCTGCAAGCGGATTTCTCTAAAATTCAGCAAACCCTACCGATTGGCATGAAGCTCAGCAAAGTGTCTGATCAACCCGCTGCAGTGAAAACAGGAGTTAGCGAATTCGTCTATGCCTTAGCAGAAGCAGTGATTATCGTGCTGTTAGTCAGCTTCTTTTCACTCGGCTTTCGGACTGGCATGGTCGTCGCGCTTGCGATTCCACTCGTGTTGGCCATGACCTTTGCCGCGATGCATTACTTTAATATTGGCTTGCATAAGATTTCGCTTGGGGCACTCGTACTCGCGCTGGGTCTGCTCGTCGATGATGCGATTATCGCCGTCGAGATGATGCTGATTAAAATGGAGCAAGGCTTCAGTCGTATTCAAGCGGCGGGTTTTGCATGGACATCGACCGCATTTCCAATGCTCACGGGCACACTCATTACTGCGGCGGGATTTCTACCCATCGCCACCGCACAATCAGGTACAGGCGAATACACCCGTTCCATTTTCCAAGTGGTGACGATTGCTTTAATATTATCGTGGTTGGCGGCGGTGATTTTTGTGCCGTATCTTGGCGATCTATTGCTGCCTAATTTTGCGAAGAAGAAACAGAACAATCTGAATTCCACTGATCATTCTGGACAAACAAAAGCAGCGCAAATCCATGAACACAAACATGTACAACACGACCCTTACGCCACGAAGTTTTACCAAAAGTTCCGCGTCGTCGTTGAATGGTGCATCCAATATCGTAAAACCGTGATTGGCATTACCGTGGGTGCGTTTATCGGCTCGATCGTGTTGTTTGGCTTCGTGCAGCAGCAGTTTTTTCCTTCGTCTAATCGCTTAGAACTGATGGTTGATTTGAAACTCGCAGAAGGGGCATCACTGACTGCAACCGAAGCGCAATCGAAAAAACTCGAAGCACTGCTGAAAACACGCAAAGGCATTGATAATTATGTGGCCTATGTCGGTACAGGTTCACCGCGCTTTTATTTACCGCTGGATCAAC
>CAYJUB010000106.1:0-7055 GCA_964373145.1 uncultured Moraxellaceae bacterium | reverse complement strand
TGATGCGCCTGTGCGCGTGCAAATTTTGGATGTCGGGCAGGGATTGGCAGTACTCATCCAGACGTCAAATCACGCCATGCTTTACGATGCGGGTGCAAAGCACATCGATGCGCGCGAAGGCATGGGTGAACGCGTGGTGTTACCTGCGCTGTCCTCAGCTGGCGTATTTCATCTGGATAAGATGCTGATTAGTCATGCGGATTATGAGCATAGTGGTGGGGCATCGGCAGTGTTGACGCGAATGGCGGTTGATACAGTGATGAGCAGTAAATCTTTGCTCAATGTCAAAACGGAACGCTGTACCAGTGGTCAACATTGGCAATGGGACGGTGTGGATTTTGATGTGCTAGCGCCGTGGAATGATACACAGGCATTTGATGATAAAGACGCGAGTTGTGTACTGCGGATTCGTGCGCCAGCGCAGGCGGATGGTCGCCGTGCAACAATGTTACTGATGGGTGATGCAGGGCTTGATGTGGAATCTCGGCTGCTACAAGAGCATGAATCAGTAGGTGATTTACTCACTTCGGATGTCTTACTCCTCGGTGATCATGGCTCGGATCGTGCGAGTTCTGGTGCATTTTTACATGCTGTTGCGCCGAAACGAGGTGTGATTTCGACCAGTTTCTTAAATAAAAAATATCCCTCGGATGCGGTACTCGCGCGGTTGGCAGAGCGAGGCATTGTGGTTGACTCAACGGTGGAAAGTGGGACGTTAACTTATGATTTAGGTGGGAAGCAGGGTGTTGAGATGGGGCATTATCGAGAGGGGTATTGGTGGTTGAGACGGAAGTAGTTCCTCCCTTTGAGAAAGGGAAGTTAGGAGGGATTTGCTGTTGATCTGGATGCTGGGCAGCGCACTGTGCATCCTCTTATGGATCAAATTTATAAAGGTGCGCAATGCACACAGAGAATTCAAATATAAGTGGACATGTCGCCGCACATTTCCATACTTCGACGAACTCAGTTACCGCAGGCTCAAGGATCTACTCAGCTGGAATCTAGGTCTTCGGTTTATTCGCCAATATTTGTAAGGCTTCTTCCTCAGAGATGCGATAAATGTCTTTCAAGTACGGTGCGTCTTTAAAGCGTTTATAAGACCACTGATATTGAATGGGATCGCGGCGAATGAGGTTTTCGACAGCGATGTTCAACGTGTTGACTGAAGTTTGTAGGTCTTTACTCCGAATGTCATCCGGTAGTGCTTCAAAGAAAAGATCAAAACCATCGCCATCTTCACGGCGAATACACGCCATTTGCACCACGCCACAGCCTGTTTTTTGCGCCAAACGTGAAACAAGCGTCGTTGTTAAAACATCATGACCAAAAAATGGCGCAATAATACCGCCTGATTCATCTGGGGTATGGTCGGGCAGAATCGCTGCAAATCCACCTTGTTTCAAGGTTCGAAAGATCGCGCGCACACCGCTTTCATCCGTTGTCACCAGCGTAGCATTCAAGCGACTACGCGCAGCAAGCACGAACACATCGAGTGATGGATTGTCCGCTGGTTTGTACATGATGGTCGGTGCAGTGTATTGATTCACCCAAGCATTCATCATTTCCCAAGTACCATGATGGGGAATAATGCCAATCAATCCTTTGGGATTTTTCAACGCTTCTAAAAACATCTCTTTGCCGTGGACTTCGCGAATCTGATCAATGCTGTACTGCGGCGGATTGCCCCAAGTTTTTACAAATTCAAGCAAGCTCATCGCTTGTGAGCGTAATGAATTTTTGGTCATTTGCTCGCGTTCTTGTTCGGTTTTTTCTGGGTAGGTCAGTAAGAAGTTACGGCGAACTGTTTTGGCGACACTGGCGTTTGGCACGAGTGAAATGAGAGCGGTGAGGCTTCGCGCGATGTTTTGTAATGCGCCAATCGGCAGGCGTGCAAACAAGTTGAATAAAAATAGTAATGGCGTACGCGAAGGTTTTGTTGTCATATTAATGCTTTCATTTGGGTTCATTCTCATCTTTCGGTGACCAAATCGCACGTCACATGATTCATTCTTGCACCAAATGGTGCTTCAGAATTTTAATGGATGGCTTATTGAGGGTCAATGCAAGATCTGATCGTCGATTTATTGCAATTTTTCTATCCTAACAGACATTTAATCATCTAGACGGATTTAAAAGGGTGCAAAATAATGGATTCATGCCATCTTAGAATCAAGCAATTTGATTGATATGTAACACTTATCACAATATAAATCGATGTGTTAACGGGATGAGCATGGACAATTGCACGCATTTATAGCATTGTTGACGGTATTCACACTTTACGCGTTTAACGCATGATAAAAAGGTTGTTTCATGTCCAGTTGGCCTCCAAATCCAGATTCACCGCAACAACCAACGCCATCATCTTCTCAAACTCAACCGACAGGTAAAGAGTGGTTTCTACTCGAAAAAACCTTGATGGCTTCGATTGAAGAACAGCGTCGTGCACGGCGTTGGAGTATCTTTTTTAAAGGGGTGTGGTTCGCGGCATTGTTGGTGTTGTTTTCAGTTTTAGCCAAAAGCTGTGGTTCAGAAGAAAGCATTGGTGCATCCGCATCACCGCATCTGGCCGTGGTGGACATTACTGGTGAAATTGGCGAAGGTCAGGCAGCGAATAGCGAAGACATTATTAGTGCCTTAGAGTCCGCATTTAAAGCCAGCCAAAGCAAAGCCGTGGTCTTGAATATCAACTCCCCCGGTGGTTCTCCTGTCGAGTCTGATCAAGTTTGGCAAGAAATGCGCCGCTTAAAAACGACTTATCCAGACAAGAAACTCTATGCAGTGATTGGGGATATGGGTGCATCAGGTGCTTATTACATCGCATCCGCAGCCGATCAAATCTATGTTAATCCATCGAGCCTCGTCGGTTCAATCGGTGTGATTATGCCGAATTATGGCGTCGAAGATTTGGTCAAAAAGTTTGGTATTGAAGACCGTACCATGACTGCTGGCGCGCATAAAAATATGCTGAGTATGACCAAACCACTTGATCCATTTGAAAAAACGCATATGCAATCTGTGTTGGATAATGTCCATCAACACTTCATCGCAGCAGTCAAAACAGGTCGCGGTGATCGTCTAAAAGTGGATGACAAGACATTCTCCGGATTATTCTGGAGCGGTGAACAAGCGATTAACTTAGGCTTGGCGGATAAAGTGGGTTATGTCGGTAGTCTCAAGCGTGAACTGAAGTTGAAAGACACTGTTGATTATAGTGTTGAACATAGTTCAATTGACAAAATCATGGGTCGCTTAGGGACAACGATGGGTCAGGGTTTGGGTTCGTCATTGAAATTATCGCTTGCTGATGCATCTTCAAAATCACAAGCGGCAATGCAATAAGGTGAAGGTCATGAAACCACTGATTCACTTTGCCCATGCGAATGGGGTTCCATCCGCTGTTTACGAGAAACTGTTAGATGAGCTACGTGACGGCTCTTATGGTCAAAGCTTTGATATTGTGACCTTGCCTATCATGCTTGGTGTCGATCCGCGTTTTCCTGTTAATGATCATTGGACTAATCTACGTGATCAGGTGATCGAAAGCATTCAGCGTCAAGCAGTGGATGCCAATGGTCAGCCGCGTCCAGTGATTGCGCTAGGACATTCTTTAGGCGGGCTGTGCAGTTACATGGCGGCGTATAAAATTCCACATTTGATGCGTGGTTTGGTCATGATGGATCCGCCGATGATTAATGGTATGTATTCGTTCATGATGCATATGGCGAAGAATTTTGCGCCGAAAGAATTTGAAAAGCGTAGTCCTGCGATGCTCTCAAAAAAGCGTCGTGATCATTGGGACAGTCGTGAGCAAGCGGCCGAAAAGTTGCGTGCACGTGGCATGTTTGCAGCGTTCGATAAAGACTGTTTTGATGCGTATATCAAATATGGTTTGACGGATGCGCCCCAAGGTGGGGTGACATTGACCATTCCGAAAAACGTGGAAGTTGAAATTTTCCGTACTAATCCATCCATGTTTTGGTTGTCACCGCGTCGTGCGCCGAAAATACCTGTGCATATGATTGCTGGAAGTGAAAGTTCGTTCTACCAACGTGGTTTTCCACAGCGTTTGCAAAAGCAGCAAGGTATTCCGTTTTCACTCATCGAAGGCGGGCATATGTTTCCGCTGGAGCATCCGCATGAAACGGTAGCGCGGATTAAGGAAGTGATTCAGGGGTTTGGGATTTAGTGGCGGAATAGAGCAGGGCAACGACAAGGGCAGCCTCTACGTTTGGTAGGGGCTGCCTTTTTTTATCAAATTAGAAGCGATATCCCAATCCAACTTGAATAACAGGAAGCACTTTAATCGAGTCCAAATCATCTTTCAGTTGTTCTTGCTCTGCTTTTGAATCTTGATCAATGTTGGTACAAATAATCGGGTTGGACGCGGCACAAGTCGTGTCTAGCTTCACGCTAGGTGATCCAGAAAAAATCACGCCCACATCCGTTGTAAAGAAGAAGCCCGCGGTTTGGCGAGCGTTAAAACCATCATAACCAATACCCAAGTAAGGCTTTGCGCCTTGCCATTGCACGTCTAAATCAGCTGATCCGACTTCGGTGGATGAGTAAGGCGTGCCGTTAATAGTCGTAAATCCACCCGCGGTTTTTTCGGCATGACCTTTGAAATGTACATTCACCACATTTACACCACCAGTGACACGAAAACCACTGGCCCAAGGATGATAGTCAGCCAAAAAGGCTGCATTTTTCAGTTCTAGGTCGCCGCGCTGATCCATATCATCGCTATTAACGGTGTGAGTGCCGTTTGCAAAGCTATATCCCGCACGCACTTTGAAGTGCGGATCAAATGAATAGGTGAAGTCAAAGCCTAAACCAGCCGTTCCGACTTTTAGGCTCAAGCCTGCATTATTGAAAACGTCATTTTTTGATGGTGTGGTCGTCGTCTCAGCAAAAACAGTTGAAGTTGTGCAAGCTAATAAAGAACAAATGAGTACGTGTTTAAGCATGAACTGATCCTCGGGGTAAAAGGGTTATTTCAAGGTGAATTTTGCGGGTGCAGGCTACGCTGACATGCGCTAAAAGAATGTTGGTTCGTTGTTTAATCGACTACTGAATATCGACTGTCGTACCATCTTTCAACCCTTGAAGGTGTTTCAGCATTTCACCAGTGAGGGCAAAATGCTCACTTGCTGGAACTGGATTGAGATTTTCAACGTCATAATTGCCTTCTGCAAAGATCGGCAGAGTGATGTAGGTATAGCATTGATTCTCAGTTGGAATCTTGCCTGCTGCATGCAGTTGTTCGACTAAATTGGGCATAAACCAATTGTCAGCTTCGGCGGAGGCGAGTAATTCATTAAACTGTTCCACCGACTTAGCGACGACAGTTATTTCGCCTGTACCCGTATTGAGCCAATAGACTTCTTCAGTGGCTTCTTGGAAAAACATATCGCCAAGAATCGAAAACAGAATCGGCGTAAAACCGTTTGGCAGCAGCCATTGCCACGAAGTTGCCAATGTATGGATGGTTTGGGTGTTTGGGCTAAAATGGAGGTCTGACCAGCTGATTGTCACTGTGTATCTCTTTGTCTTCGGGTTGATGGCGCTTTTTAGCATTACCTGCTCAGTTAATGCAAGCTACTGTGTAATTTTGGGTTTGAACATATCCATTTCCCATTGTTGTGGATTGTTCATGATGTATTGAGCAATTTCGTTGCATGACTGTTGATTGCGAATGACATGCTCCCAAAAGTTTCGTTGCCATAATTTGCCGTCGAAATTTTTCCAGTGAGATGTTTTGACTTCGCGTAAGTATTCAACTGTTGTGATGGATTTGAACGCGCCGATGATTTCGCTGAGGGTTTTTGGCGTGGTTTGCGATGGATGAGTTGTTCCTACATGTCTTGGTGTCGTCTGTTGGGATAAGATGGCATGGAAATGGTTGGGCATGACGATGTATTCGTGTAGCTCGATTTGAGGAAAACGGTTTTGTAGTGCTTGCCACTCTTTTTCTATCATTGCACCTGCGGCGTTGAGGATCATTTGATCTTCAATAATTTTACCAAATAATGATTCACGGTTATCAACACAAAGAGTAATAAAGTAGCAGCCTGCTTGTGAATAATCGTAATGCTTTAAGCGCATTGATCGACGGTGATGAATTTCTGGATTGTATGGCACTGTTTAGTTTCTTATTGTTGGTTTTATTGTTAGTTGTGCTAAAAGCAGGGCACCCACAAGGGGAGCCCCTACAGGTTGTGGAGCTATATTAGCGTTGCTAAGAATGTTTTCCTATCGATTATTGTGAAATTCTTTTTTGATATGTAGGGGCGCACCCTTGTGGTCGCCCGCTTTTAAGACTTTGGTGAATTCGTAGCCCGCATATTGAAGGGCGCATCCTCAAAAGCCTTGATTAAATGATAGCCTGGGTAGTCATGCCACTTTGGGTATTGTTCACGATAATATTCATTCCAATAGCTAACTACTCTTCGGCAAATAGTTGAGTAATGCGGTTTATTTTCAATATAAAAATCTCTAAATTGAGCTGTATTTAAGTTGGGAAGCTCACGGCTAATAACTTGCAAAATTGGTAAAATGTATTCACCCATAAGTTCGATAATATAAGGGATGATCCAAGGCACGGGAGTTTTTTTGATTAACTCTATAAGGCATTTTTCGCGGAGATAACCATTATGATGTCTTGTACCTAGACATAGTGTGATCGTGCCTTCAATATCGGAGAGTTTCATACACTCCATAATCTGCTGCTCTGTGTAATACACTCTAGACGGAAAAATAAGCATCTCACCATCAACGAAAATGTGAAAGTAATGAGTATTAGGTTCGTGTAATTGATCTTTCGATATAATTGATACAATGCGCTGGACAGGTAAAAGTAAGTGAGATGGGAAGGCTTGAGTTTCTTCGTAAGTAGTCATCATTATTCTTTGAAATCAATTAGAGCCTTTTTAGCATTCCAAGCCCAGTTAAAGCAAGTCATTCTACTTCCAATCCTCCCTCAATTCCTGTAAACTCTCGCCTCCCTTACCCGCAGGTCTTGACGCAGTTGGGTGTCTTGTCACTAAACGGGTTCC
>CAYJUB010000105.1:0-7068 GCA_964373145.1 uncultured Moraxellaceae bacterium | reverse complement strand
TGTACTTGGGCCACTATTGGTGACTGTCAAGGTGTAGGTTGTTGCTCCTAATGGGTTAACCAGAGTTGTACTATCGGTTTTGGTAATAAACAAGTCTGCCGCAGGAATGATATTTGTATTGACGCTACTGCTGTTGTTTGCTGTATTTGGATCAGTGGCGTTTTCAAATAAATTTGCAGTGTTGGTGACTAATCCAAGCGTAGTTGCGGTTCCTTGAATAATAATTGTACAGGTTGATGATACTGGACCTGAAAACGTACCACTTAGTGTATTCCCACTTAGACTCGATGGACACGTTGTTCCTGTTCCAGTTGGAGTCGTACTGACGATACTGAGACCCGTAATTGCTGATGGAATAACGTCACTAAAGGTTGAACCACTGACCGCATTTGCACTACTGTTGGAGAGAAGGATCTGATATTGAACGGGCGTTCCTTGTGCAACATCAACTTGCGTACCTAGGAATGTGCCGCTGGTACCTGCACGCTGGGTTTTGTTGATCGAGATATCATTGTCACTTTCTATACTGGATACGCCGAAGAAGAATCGATCACCCGAGCTGTTATCCCATGGATTACTGCCGTCGCCACGTAAATAAACGTTAAAGCTCAAACTGGTCATGCGCCGACCTTTTAAATACACACTACCGCTTGCGCCTCCAGAGCCTGTAGCTGCACCGAGTATACCAGCATTATTGGTAATACTGTTGGCTGTAACCGTTAACTCTTGACTGCCTGATAAGCGAGACATAACGACACCGCCAACAGCATTATTTGCGGTTAAATCAAATTCAGCACTTAAACCTAGACCCGTGCCCGCTTTGGCACCTAATCCCGCAACTTGTAAAATTGGGTTAGTTACTGCTCTATTGAACGTGACGGTCACTGTCCCTACAAGGTGACGACCGTTGGTTGATAAACCCGCAGCAGCAATCCCTGTAGTCGCTGAAAATAGTCCTGAACCATAATTTGATGCAATATCTATGCCTCCTGTAGTACCACTAGAACAAGTCGTACCGTTTGTACACGAGGCTGGTGCGTTCTGTAATGTTGCCGAAAAATTGCTATTTGTGGGTCCACCAATACTATTTAGTGGGCTATAAATTGATGCAGCTGTTATAGAGGGGCTTGATGGAACAGTCCCACCAAACATGAAACCTGGTTGATTGGTCGTACTGCCATAAGTCGAGGTATTATAAACTGAAGTCAGGCTATAAGTGACGGTCGTGTTTGGTGAAAACGTGGTTGCAACGTTGTCAGTAGGGTTGTTGGTATTTGCTAGATAGGTGTTAGTCTGATTTGCAAAGCTAGGTCCATTTGCTGCAACACCGCCACCAGAAAATAACTCAATCGTAGCGGGTGTACCCGCATACGCTGTAGCAGACGATAACATCAACAGTAACGCGCAGAATGAATGACCCGAGGGACGTTTGACCTCTGGAAACACTTGCCTGATTCCATTTATGGATAAGCCTTGCGTGGTTTTCTGAATTGACATTTTATTGACCCACATATCTCACCCCAAATTCAAATACATCACTTTGACCACTTACCACCGAAGGCAGCGTGCCACTGACATTCCCTGTTTGCCCTAAAGCTGGACTCAAGATCGTTCCACTCGTACACGACGCGCAAGTGGGTGCAACAGCCATGACAGTACCCGCTGGCGTCGCATCGTTAAAATTAAATGCACCAATTGACGCTGAGCCCTGATTTTCTAATGTGACGCGATAAAGCACACACTGACCTGTACCGTTTGCATTGCGTGCAATGGTCAGTGTCGCTGTGGTGTAGGCTCCATCGGCGACCCCATTACAATCATTATCTTTGGCTTGTCGCTTAGTCAGACGAAGCTGAGTTTGGCTCACTGTGGTGTAATCCACGACCGAGGTCACAGGTGTATTCGCCCCATCTTGCAAGACGATGTCTGTTTTATCGACAACACCCGTGCTCACCGTTCCATCATTTTGTACTTTGGCAAAGATTCTAATTTGCTGACCCGCTAATAATTGCCCACCACTTAATGTCGATAAATTGGTAATGAGTGGATCTGTGCTCTCAAAGATACCGTTGTCATTTGCATCGTAGTAAAGCGTTGTATTGAAATTAGCCAGACTGTCATTGACCACAAAATGATAGCTACTATTCAGGTTTGATGGTGTTTGATTGACGAGGACATGGCTATAAACCACTGAACCGCCAACCGCCATCTGACCGCGTAAATCAGGCGTGAGTGAAATAACACCTGTGCTATTGAGGCTATTGATCTGAATCGCATCTAACACCGTATCAAAACTTGGATTACTGCTATTGTTTGAGCTGACGTAAGTCGCTGATGACACTCTGAAATAGACTGGAACGGTACTGGTTGGCGCGATTGTATCCAGTTGCGCCACTGCACAGTAAAGTTGCTCCTCACCATCATTGAGCAAGCGAGTTTGCCCAGTCTCTAGCCCTAATGTCGCACAACTTCCAGCCGTTGATTCAAAGAAACGAATCGAAGTGACGTGTTGAGGTAGCTCTATTGTACTAAAGTCACCGTTTGCATCTGCTGTGAGAACATACGCAGTTGGGCTGCCGATATGTTTCACATTTAAGGGGAATACAACCGTGGAACCCGTGTTTCCTGCAAGCGTTTTCCAAGGATTACCTGCATTATTGACATTGCCGTTACCGGTGCCATTTGCCGCGTTTTCAGGACGGTTGCTTAGATCGACGAGGCGAGTCGTGTCCGTGACGATTAAGCTGCTGCGATCTTCCACCGTATTGATTTTGGTTGAATCACCAATTGATTGTGCTTGTGGGAACACACTGTAATTGGTCGTGACGGTGTCCGCGCGTGTGGTTGGAAAACGCACCTTGACGACGATTTCTAACTTTTCACCAGCCAACAAACTTCCTGTGTCAGCAATACCGTCGTTGTTACTATCTAATAACGGCGTCACACCATCTGCACGATAAAATTCAATCTGATGCGGAGTCGGAAAACTATCATTGGTGACGGTCAAGTTGAAACGATCTTCGGTATTGCCAGTATTCCAGACATAGTTTCTGAAAATAACTTCGCTGCCTGTTGCAACGGCTGGTGCAGTGACCAGATTATCAACGGCTGCACTGCTTGCAGAACCAGCGATGCCATTGATTTCGACACCATAAATCGATTTGACGTTTAAGAACGTCGCATTGCTACTACTCGTCAAGTTTGGCGTGCCTGTATTATTGTCATGATCGTAAGCGAACGTGACAATATTAGGGATTTGTCCTGAACTTGCTTGGTTAACAACGACATTAAACTCGATGAATCCAGAACTGTTTGCTGGGACGTTGTTTAATATTGCCGTGACTGTATTTGCCGTGACGGAGTAATCGATACCGATAGGATCGTTTGCACCTGTTGCTGGATTGAGGGCTTGTCCATTCCAGTTTTCACTACCCGTTGCATACGATAGGGCAGCGTTTAAACTATCGGTAATCTGTACCGCACCACTTGCAATACTTCCTTGGTTTTCATATTCGAGACGTACTTTGACCACTTGATTCTGATTGACTTGTGTGGTTGAAAAAGATTTTCGAACGAGAATGACGGCTTGATTACTGACTGTGGCACGGTCAGTGTTGAATTGAGTGATTGTATTATTGGTTTGTGATGTGGCGGTAATCGTTAAATCACCCACATTGCCCGTTGATGCGACTGGAACTGTAGCGGCGATCAACAGCCCAATGGATTCACCCGCAGCCAGACTATAGTCAGTAATTGGGTTGCCATCGGGAATGCCATCACGATTTCCATCCAAATATATCGCGAGTCCACTGTAGTCAAAATTATCCCCAGCCGCGTTACTGACGGTCAGGTTATAGCGATCTGTTGCGTTACCTGTATTGGTCAATTCGTGGGAGTAGAACAGTCGCTGATTAGGACTGGCTTGCACGCTTCGATTTGCGGTCAGCGTCAAGTTATAAACAGGGATAATCGTGGTTTGTACTAAGTTGGAGCGTGCGGTTTGAACAACCGTCGATCCTTCTTCTTTGTATTCACCAACAGCCATATTACTAATAATATTGCCTGCTAATGGTGCGGCTAAAGCGCTTTGGAACAGCAAGGCCTGACCAAGTGCACCCCCCATTGCCAATAGAATCAACCCTCTACTGGACAATAGATGTTTTCCGAATTTTTTTGCATCCGAATTAATCATTTTCTATTTATTCCAAATTTATTAAGGGTTAACCCGAATCGAGAAGTAAAGAAATTCTTCCTGCATCGGTATCAGGACACCCACATTGGCAAGAATTTTATCACCAGAAACCGTGACAGTACCTTGGCTTGCAGTCGCTGCAGGCGGTGTTTTTAAGGTTGTATAAGCAGGCACTATGTCCTGAATAACAACGGCATTGATGACGGCTGCGCCTTCATTTTTGACTGCTAGACGGTAAACCACACATTGGTTTGGTTTGATCTGCACAGGTGTGACGCTATAAGTCAGCAGCGCAAAATTATTGGCGGTACAGTTGATATCACTCACTTGAGATTTGGTTAATCTCAGTTGATTTGGATTGACTGTGGTGACATCCAAATTTTTGAGGATAGGAGGGGCTGGTATGCCTTGCACTGTACCCGTCGGTGTGACGACTAGATCAGCTTGGCTGACCGTTCCGTTTGTTGCAGATGATGGGGCTACTACTTTAACCAGTAACTGAATACTTTGGTTGGGCAACAGTCCAACATTTGTCGTGATCGCTGCGAGATCGGATGCAAGAATGTCCGTGCTATCCAAAACTCCATTATTGTTGGCATCAAAATATAGCGAGTAGGTGAAGCCGTCCGCGCTATTTTGCGGAGTGATATTTAAACTCACTTCACCGGTTGCATCGCCTTCTGTCACACTGCCTAAATTTTTCAGCGTATGCAGGTAAACAGTACTACCGCCGATTTGCACTTGTCCTTGCTGATCATTAGTGAGGACTAAGTTACGTAACTCCTGCAATACAACCTGATCTTTAATCACATCACCTTGTTGATTGATGGGTGAAGAAATAGCAAACCAGATTGGAAGCGGCGTATCTTTTGCATCCGCAGGCGCGCTGACCACGGCGCAGTATTGCTTAGTTGCACCAGCGGCAATCGAACCTGTGTTGGTGATATTCAAACCGATGACACTACAGTCTGCATTACCCTCATAAAACAGCACTTGCCATCCTGCGGGAAGGCTAGTGGTGGTCAGAGTATTTAAGTCAATCAGCGTGCCTGACGCATACAGATTATAGTTGTTGTTACTTGTGCCGCTATTTTTTGCAACTAATGGAAATACGGCAGTTTTACCCGCAATAATCGTTTTGCTGAGTAAAGCATTGCCAGCGTTATCGATATTACCCACGCCTGTACCACTATTATCACTGTTATATAAGTCAGTGATGCCTGTGGAAGAGATTTGGTTGATACGATTACGCGTTGGATCTGAAACGGTCGTGTTAGTTGTAGATGTTGCAACAACATCTATATCAATCACACTTGAACTGTTACAGGTTGGTGAAGTGACAACAATGACTTTAATCAGACGCGCTTGACCGCTTGCCAGAGTTCCGGTGTCGATAATCCCGTCGCCGTTACTATCCGTCAGCGGCGTTCTTGCATCGCCAGCCAGAAATTGCACATGTGCGCAATTAGGTAAATTTGTTGCTGAGTACGTGATGTTGTAAATATCACTTGCTGTACCCGTGTTCCAGACATAGTTGTTAAATACAATATCTTTACCTGCAACTGCAGCTGATTCTTCAATTAGATTATCAGGGCTACTGCTTGGGTTTCCATTGTTACGTGGAATCGAAATATTATTATTGAGTACGACACTCAACTGATCTTGTCGAGTAAAAATGACTGTGTTGGTGACAGTCGTTTTGATCGGGGTTGTGTTATTTCCAATATATTGATTATAAGTTGCAGTATTCGGAATCTTTTGAACGGCGTCTGGACGCACTAAGGCTGTAAAGCGAATTGCGCCAGTCGTCAGTGGGGCAATACTATTAATTCCAAATTCAACTTGATTGCCACCTAATATCCGATAGCTAACGCCTGTATTTGTGGTATTGACAGTAGCTTCATTATCATCGGCATCGGTCAGCGTTGTTCCATTCACCCATAGTCCACTTCCAGTTTGATACTGTAGTGAGGAGTTGAGTAAGTCGCTGACGACCAATCTTCCGTTTGCAGTTCCTGTGTTGGTATAAGTCAAGGTATAAGTAATGGTTGTGCCATTTGTACCCGTGCTGACACTTTGTGATTTTGTGACGTTAATGACCGCTTGATCGACGACGTTTACCACATCGTTGACGGTTTGGATCGAGCTGGTATTTTGCTGACTGGTGGCGATCAAATTGATACTGGACTGGCTGCCAACTGTTGCTGAAGAGGGCACTGTACCCACAACGACCAATGACAAGGAATCATAAGCATCTAAACTGACTTTGGTGTTGTTTAGGTTGATATTGTCATCAGGTAAGCCATCTTGATTACGATCCGCATAGACTGCTATGCCTGACAGGTTAAATCCTGATACAGGTGCAATGCTTAATTCATATTGATCAGGTGAGTTACCCGTATTAGTCAATAAGTGCGGAAAAGTAATCTGCGCACCCAACGTACCAACTTGTTGCTGGTTTTGTTGTAGGGTAAATGCATAGACATTTTGAATGGTGAGTGATACAGGGTTGGAGTTAATGACCTGCAGATTACCTTGTGCATCTACAAAATCACCGCTTGCGATATTGGTGATTTGACTGCCAGGTAAAGGAAGTGCAGTACTCGCTGTACTCATAAAAACTAAAAAAGCACCCAACAGCGAAGTATTCTTCATGGCTGTTTTTGATATCGCGTGTTTTACAATCCAAGGCGCGCTCATGCCTTACCCCTTTCCCACGGTGAACGTAAAATTAAGTAATTTACGGTGATATTATCTGATGGTTAATGTGAATAAAGTGTGACGTATTACACAAAATAGTAGTCATTGTATACGAGTTGGTCGTTATACATGTCGATATACTGAACAATTCCCTGATAATTATATGGAGATATAAG
>CAYJUB010000104.1:0-7083 GCA_964373145.1 uncultured Moraxellaceae bacterium | reverse complement strand
AAATAAAATATCGCGTATATTAGTGTACAAGTGTTCACAAACATTACACGCGTACACAAATGTTACATGCGTTCACTTACCAGAATTTGTTTTAAACCGAATTAACTTTTCAAACCATAGATGCGGCGATATGACCACAACATATGGTAAGCCAGCAGAGGATTGACACATGCAAGCCACACTAACAAAAAATACATTCAGTGCAAAACCAAATGTCTATCAACCACATTGGGTTCGCGAAGATTTCGTCGACTTCGTTTTGGAGCGTGTTAATCCATTGTGGACACTGACGCGCACGATGGCACGCGTTGAAAATATCGAATACATCGAAGACGACATGGTCAAAATTACGTTGTCGACCAATCACTTCCTGAATCGCACGTTCAAAACGTATCAAGCAGGTCAGTACATTATTTTGACCACGACTATCGCTGGCGTCCGTCAACAACGTGCATACAGCTTAGTCAGCACACCAGAACAATATGCTAAAGACGGCAAATTGGTGATTGGTGTAAAAAGACAAGGTCGTGTATCCAACTACCTCGCTAAACAAGCAAAAATTGGCGATGTGTTAGAGATCACTCCAGCATCAGGTTCATTTGTATTGAACTCAACGGCTAACCCAAGCCTATTCATCTCTGCAGGTAGCGGTATTACTCCGATCGTGCCGATGATTCAAAATGCACTTGAAAGTTCAAAACAACCTGTGACCTTGATTTACTACTCACGTGATCCTGCATTCCGCAAAGAGTTGGAAACATTGGCGGCAAAGCACAGTCACTTTTCACTCAACATCATCGTCGATTCAGCTGAAAAACCAGCTTACTTCGATATTGAAACACTTGATCGCCTCTGCCCAGATGCCGAAAAACGTGACACCTATGTGTGTGCTGCGCCTGGCTTGATGAAAGCGACACGCGAAATTTGGGCTGATCGTGGTTGGTCAGAAAAAATGCGTCAAGAAAGCTTTTTGCCCATCAAAATCGACGAAAACGCTGAAGCACAAAATGTGAACTTCCGCCGTAGCCAACGTGAATTTGAAGCCAAAGGCAATCTGCTTGCCTCTGCTGAAGCCGCTGGACTCACGCCTGCTTATGGCTGCCGCATGGGCGTCTGTAATGCCTGTGTGTGTACCAAAGTTTCAGGTGCGGTTCGCAACCAGATTACTGGTGAAGTGAATGACCAAAACAATGTCCAGATCAAGCTTTGTGTCAATGCCGCGATTAGTGAAGTTGTGATTGACCTGTAATAAAAACTGATTTTAAAAGTTAAAACACACATTCAACGAATACAGTAAATTAAGAGAGAATAATGATGAGTAACTTACTTCCTGCAGTACGTTTTGTTAAAAAAAGCCGCGTTCTTTCCCCTGCGGAGATCGCTGAATTTGGTCGTCGTATCGACGCACTGCGTGATGCGACCCGCGCAAAAATCGGCGAGCAAGATTCTAAATACATCTACCGCGTTCGTGACTTCGTGCGTTATACCGAAATCGCAAGTCGCACAATGCTGATGTTTGGCGGTTGGATTCCACCGGTATGGTTACTCGGTTCTACAATGCTCGGCGTATCGAAGATCGTTGAAAACATGGAACTCGGTCATAACGTCATGCATGGTCAATACGACTGGATGAACGATCCAACCATGAACGGTGCAAACTACGACTGGGATACCGTGTGTTCAGGCGAAGACTGGAAACACACCCATAACTTCATGCATCACACCTACACCAATGTCATCGGCAAAGACCACGACATCGGCTATGGTTTACTGCGCATGACCAAAGAACAAGATTGGGAGCCACGTTTCCTCGCAAACTTACCGGCGGCGTTCTTCCTGATGATGACTTTCCAATGGTCACTTGCATTGCAAAATCTTCATTTGGAAGATGCATTATCAGGCAAGATTTCTTGGAAAGAGGCATGGTCACATGCAGGCAGCTTTAAGAAAAAAGCGACCCGTCAATTTTTGAAAGATTATGTATTGTTCCCTGTGATTGCAGGTCCAATGTTGTTACCGGTACTTGCAGGCAATATCACTGCAAACATCATCCGTAATATCTGGACATTCTCCATTATTTTCTGTGGTCACTTCACAGAAGACGTCGAAATGTTTGAAGATAACTTGGATAAAGAAACCAAAGCAGAATGGTACTTACGTCAATTGAAAGGTTCGAGCAACTTAACTGGCGGTAAGATTTTCCACTTCTTGTCAGGAAACTTGAGCCATCAAATCGAACATCACATGTTCCCTGACATGCCAGCGAATCGTTATCAAGAAATGGCACCAGAAGTGCAAGCGATCTGTGCTGAATTTGGTCAACACTACAACACAGGTAGCTTCACTAAACAAATGTCGGGTGTCGTCAAACGTATCGCGATTCATTCATTGCCGAACGAAACTGTACAAAATATCCGCACGAATCTGAATCGCAATGCAGAGAAAGGTGGTTTGACAGGTATGGTATTTAAGCGTCTGGCAAAAGCGGCAGAATTCGCGCCGCTGTAAGTAACGGAAAGTATCAAAACGGTTTTTTAGTTTCAGCCACTGCTCTATCGACATTGAGCAGTGGTTTTTTTATGTGCGGCCATTTAATTTTTTAAACGGCAGTAGATTCAACGCGGTTGGGCCATACGGTTGCTGCGGGATCACCATTGGACAATTTTTTGAGACACGAATGCCTTTTAGGAATGAACGTCGAATCAAACCAGCAGCATTTGCTCGCGAGATTCTTTTTGCATGACGTGCTGCACCAGTGACCTTCCTGACCCAGCCTCGAAATGGCACAACCCCTTCAGTGGTATTTCGGATCGCATCAACAGCTTGCTCATCCAATTCCTCCATGGCTCGCTCGTACATGGTTGGATCTTTGAGATGACCTTTTTGATCTGCGCCCAATGCGACATCCAGCTCATAAATACTCGCACTGAGAGCCCCACAGCTCTGATCACTCGGAACTAAATAAGGCGCAATTTCGGCTTCCACTAATATGGATGGAATGCCTTTTTGAATCAAATTTAAATCATGAAATGGCGCTTCAACAGCATCCATATATTTAGACTGTTTTTTGTGTGTGACACAGCCAGTCAATGACAAGACGAACAAGATCAGCACTGAACGACACAGCACCTGAAATAGCATATCTTTCTCATATATCTGCATTTTATGTCGTAGTGACGTCCTGTCACTCTCCGTATGAATCGCAGTATCCTTGGTTTTTTAATGCTTTCATCTCATAAGACAATAAATTCAAATGATAGAACATTACTTTTTCGTTATTTCTTATTGATTTGAGCGTTTCTTTAGTAACAAGTTATATTAATTGCATTATCAAAATGTAGTCTGAATCAGTCAATATCTCGTCATCGTGATAGCCTTCTTACTCGTCATTCAGCGCACACTCAGCATTACTAGGTGCTGTTTTACAACGAATATTTTTAAGTAAATGCATCATCTCTTTGTTATAGATGCCTTCATCGGTCATCTCGATTCGCGTGCTGCGCATGAGCGCTTGATTCGCTTGCTGATCCGCTGGAGATAAATTAACCCAGTATTTATCATCAATCCCCTTTTCAGCATTATCGGTAAATCGATATGCCACACCGATCTGAGAGTAGATATATTCTCGAATCTTTTGGCTGACCTCTGGATTGGGCAATTTTTTCTTATGAACGATAAATGCAGCGGTGATTTGCGCCATTCGCATACGAATGACTCCGCCTTTGACCGTACCATCTGGGGCTGTCATTCCTTTGGCAAGTTCGAATGGTTGAAACACCACAGCAGGCATACTGAGCACATTCACTTTATGGGTAATAAAAGCATTCGATATGGTTGAGAGATCCACTTGTACAGGCAGTGCCCCGACTTTTTGCCCGACTTTACTGATGGATTGATCGATATTGAGTACCGCCACTTTAAGATTTTTTGCTTTACTGAAGGTGTTGATCCGTCGATCATCCACCATCATATAGGCTGCACCCAGCGGAATAATCCCCACCACTTCATACGCACCTTGCGACATTTTGGGTGCTAACGCCTTACTCGACAGTGCTTGCAAAGCCAGCGTTAGATCCCTATTGTTCTGTATCGCACCGACTGCATCCAAACTTCCTGTAAACGAATTATACTTACGCGCACGCAAATTGCTCATAATCGCGGCATCGCAAAGACCTGTTTCAAAATCAGTAATCAGCCGTGTCTCAGCGGTATAAATTTTGATTTCGATCGGATTATGCAGACCAAAGCGAGGGGCTTGGAGCACGTAATCTTTTGCATAACCAGAGGCATAGCCGTTTTTTCCTGTCGGATCAAAGATACACAGCGATCTACTTTCTGCAGCATACGCACCATTCAGACTTAGTCCCATCAACAGGGCGGCGCTTATCATTCTTCTCATGAAAACTTCCTTATTCTGTAAGGTCATCTGATCTGATTAAAACACATCCGATGCTCACATCGTATTGTTGTATGTGTGCTTATCTGAATAAAGCAGCATCGATTTTTCTAACCTTATTGCTCTGGTAGTCGCTTATGAAAGTGAATCACTGGGACAGGCATTTTAAGGAATAGGTAACTTAAAAATAAAACCAGACAATTATGAATACTTCCACTAAAAAAACCACGAAAAACCATTCGTACTGTCTCGATAATTTTAAATATGGGATTGAAAAATCAGACCAATGAATCCTGTGTAATGCACTTTGTCTTATGACATCCAACACGATATTCGAGCTAAGAGCGGCTCACTTAATGGCAATCTAGGATTCGTTATGTGCTTTAAGAGCATAAACCGTTATTCAGTTAACATGACATCTCATCGTCCTGTGACCTGAAAACCTCATAGCGATTTCTTCCATTGGCTTTGGCAACATAGAGTGCAGTATCTGCTTGGTGTATTAGCATATCAACCGTGTTCAAATGATCAGGTATACAAACCGCAATCCCAATACTCAATGTCACGATTCCCTCTTCCGCAAGCGGATGTACAATAGCCGCTGCCGCGACTCGATCCATGATCCTTTGCGCTTGGATGACAGCATGATCTATATCGATATGAGGTAAAAGTATAGCGAATTCTTCGCCACCATAACGAGCGACGAGTTCACCACTGCGATGCGCTTCTTTTTGAATCAGTTGAGCTACACGACGTAAGCATTGATCACCTGCGATATGACCAAGACTATCATTGTAACGTTTAAAAAAATCCACATCGATCATCATGATCGCTAATGGTTTTTGGTAACGTAACATGCGGCTCCATTCCGCATTCATGCTTTCCATTAAAAACCGACGATTCGCTAACCCCGTCAACGCATCTTCGCGTGATATCTGCTCACTATTTTTTAAGGATAAATCTAATAAATAACTATGCAAAAAACTAATCCGTTCTTGACGACGAAGTCCATAAGATAGAAAAATACCTAAAAAACTCCCCGTTAGAAATGCGGGGAACATGATTTCCATGTCAACTGTTGAACCGAAATAATACGTTGCGGCAACCCCTAAAATTCCACCAAATAAATTTGCCATCATTGAAAATTTAAGGCGTATTCCGACAAAACAGTAAACAAAGAATAAAATATATGTTAATCCGAGATAAGCAAAAGACTGTGCACTCCCCATCGGAATTGCATTATTTGCATACACTGCTGCAGCAATCATGACAGTTCGGCTAATCGTGACGTAAATATTGAACCAGCGATCAAATGCTTTAATATAGGCAAGACATCGAATGAATAACATCGTGAGCAATGCGACAGAATATGCTTTAGCAAAACTTTCTGCACTTTCGGCAGGTGTCATTTGAAATACACAAAAACAAAGTATGGAAAAAATACCTAACGCAAACAAGCCATTAAAACGATAGGTTTCCATGGTACGCGAGAATACATATTTTCCATATTCTTTCTCAACATGATCGGGCAGATTCAGAAACCAGACTCTAGTATCTAATATTTCCCTAATTTCGGCTGTCGATAAACGATTTTCCTGATTAGCTTCGATTTCATTGTTATTTGCATTGTCTTCAATAGAATTTGACGCAAAGCCGTTGCTTTGTTTTTTATTCATTCAATGAACCTTCTCTTGATCAGACTACTTCTTTTCAGCGTGCTGCATAAATTCGCTCTTGGGTGATCGGAGCAAGATTATAAAGTTTTGTGGGTATAGAACAATATTCTATCATCCGATCAATAATGATCCAATTTATTATGATAACAATAATATAATTAACCTGAGATTGGGACTCCACAAAGCGCATAAACGTAAAATTTGCTGATTTACAAAAATAGTTGACTATTCAATCTCTTAAAAAAACCCATGACAAACCATTCGTACTGAACCGACAATTTAAAATATGCGAAGGAAGAGTGCAGCCAACGATGCAGATGGAAGGTAGTGTGAATAATGGTATTGAGTTTGAGAAAGAAGGTGATGTGATCGGTGCGAAGGCACAAATGGATTAGTTTTTGTAGGATGGGTTTAAACCCATTATCGTCGATCAAAACAATAAACTTCAATATTTTAAAATCTGACCTATGAATTCGGTGCAATGCGCTGTGACTTATTGCACATCTTATACGAACTATGAGACCTGTTGTAGGCTGGGGTTCTACCCCAGCTAAATTTTAGACTCTCCAACCGCATCAATTTCCGCAACACCTTCATTTACCCAATCTAACAGATAAACTCCTTGCCGCATATATTGATGAAAAGTCGAATATAACCAATCTGATGCTTTTAAAGCATGCCCATGTTTAACAGGGTTGAAGTGAATGTAATCCATATGGCGCTGGTAATCCAACTCATCCCGAATCCGATGTTCCCAATAGCGTCGTTGCCAAATTCCGCGCTCTCCTTTATTAGCTCGACTATCATTGATGAATTCTGCTTTTGGTATTTGACGTGAAAACTGTCCTTTAAGACACTTTATGCGTTTAGCATAATCATGATCACCTTCAGGCAGAGTAAGCAGTATATGAACATGGTCAGGGAGCACAACCATCGCATTCAGTATAAAAGGCATATGATGTTGTGTTTTACGATAAGCGAAGAGAAGTTCCTCAATAAGCCGAATCAATA
>CAYJUB010000103.1:0-7086 GCA_964373145.1 uncultured Moraxellaceae bacterium | reverse complement strand
GGTATCGGTTTGCTGACGCACCACCGTCACGAAGGCATCCTCCGTTGATGGCGTCGGAGTCACATTGGCTTGATCATGATCAGAACCATCGCAACCCGTGACCAGAACCGCCCCTGCCAACAGAAGACCCATCGGTAAAACCAAAGCTAAACGCATGATATTTCTCCTTTATCAAGCCTACGCTTATGGTGAACCTGGGATAGGCGTATTGAGGTAAGGGAAGGTTGTGCCGAACTGCGATGGAGATTGCAGCGCACCATCGGTGAAGTGAATGCCACCTGAAGGCGCATCACTGGCTTGACAACCGACAGCTGTATTCACGCCTGCGATCGTACAAACTTTACCCATCACCACGCGCAAAGCAATATCAACCACATCATCCCCTGGACGACGACCATTCGGGAAACCCGCATTATCGCCATCAATCACGCCTAAACGTTTTTGATTGACTTGTGTTGTCGCTGGAATGGCGGTATTTAAACGTAACTGTTCAGAAGCGACCACGCCAGTCGGTTTGTTTAAGGTTGGAATACCCGTCAAGAACGCCGCGATCAAGTCAGTCCGTGGGTAATTGGTCGGTGCTTTCACCCCTGCGCCGCCAAACAGAATTTGCAGTAGCGTTGGCAGCGTTGGGTTGGTGACGTAAGTGGCAAACTGCCCATCATTAACTGGACGGCTGGCATTAAACTTGTCTTTGTCTTTCAGACCAATGACCACTTCATTCACTAGAGGCATGCCCAGACGTGAGACTTGTGTCCATGCTCCGCCTTCTTTGGTCGCAGTTTTAATATTGCTGTCTGGTTTTGGATTACGCAGTACGCCTTGGCGCAGACTTGCGGTTGTCCAACCACCAATAATTGGCTGACCAGCGCTCGCTAAACAACCCACAGGCACTTCTAGCGCAATGGTCGTCACGTTTTTATTGGCTAAAGTGTTCTTGCCTATACTTTCTGCGTTGGCATTGAACTCTGTCGCGGGCGCAGCGATATTCACAAGGTCAAAAATCTGACCGAGATTGACCGCAAACGACTCTTGGCGTTGCCCAACGAACACTTTGCCTGTACCACAACCCGGGATGGCAACCGATTGAATAAAGCTATTGGCATACGCGGCATAATTCGGGATGGATTTATTCCCAACATTATCAAAAGGTTTTTTGAAATTAGAACCGAGGACGGTACGCGTACCCATGCGACGATCGCCTTTCACCATGGTCAGGCTAAAGGTCTCGGCGGTGTTCTGCGCTGAGCTGGCATCATTGGTAATCGCGCCAATGTTGGATAGCGGCACAGAAACCATGGTGCCATTGACAGGCACTTGTAAATCTTTCAACGATTGCTGAAAGCGAAATTGGAAAGTCACGTCTTCTTTTGCATCGCCGTTATTATCAATTTCGATTTCATACAAGGCGTTGGGATCAAGCGAGAAATAATTTGGACCACCGTAAGCATCTTGCAGCGGCAAATAATTGGCAATCAAGGTGACATAGCCTGCACGCCCTGATTCATAACTGTTGAACATATAAAAATCTGTACCATCGACTTTTGGTGTTTTGGTAATACTTGGCGCTTCTCGATGACTGGAAGCCACTGCGGTAAAACTGCCTGTCGCCATGAGCAGGGCGACGGCTAGACTCGTAAGCTGACGTTTCATTTTGGATATCCTTAAGATAATTTGAGGAGCTGGTTTTTATTAAACGGTTAATGAGTTTCATGCTGCGCGTGTGATTTTGTGGATCACATCAGTACATACGAGACGGATGTCGTTTTGGATTCAAAAAAATAAAAATTATTTTTATTTTTTTTAATAGAAGCTCCTTGCTTCTTCGTCAATCTTTTGTAAAAAACCATTTGCTTAGAAAAATGGATTAGATTTTTTAGAAGAATTGGTTTTATTGACATCCAATATCAAAATCCATCGTCAACCGCACGATGCACGCGAACAACCATAGTCCTGCAGCTTAAATGACGTCTGTACGCTAGCGCACGGATATACAAATCTGCGGGTTTGACTGTGGAGCTTGACGTGGAATGGACGCTAAATGCTTGTCTCCTTCCCCTGAGGGGGATGAGTTAGGATCAGCGAATGAGACGGAGCGATAGCGGAGTGTGGGAAGGGGGTGCGTTTAAAGCATAAGCAAATCCCTCCTAACCTCCCTTTCTCAAAGGGAGGAACTGTCCCCTCCTTAGAAAAAGGAGGGCTAGGGAGGATTTGCTTTTGATGTTAAAAATGATTAATTGATTTCGGAAGACTTTTAATCTTTCTTATTAACTTACACATCAACCCAATGCTTCAAAAAACCATTCTGATGAACAGGATGCACGGCTAAGAAATCACGCGTGTGTTTGACGCGTTCCTCGTGATCATCAAAATCAATTTGTCCACGTAGCAGTTGCCAGCGCAAATAAACCAACCATGTGTTGAGCACATCACCTTCGCAATATTCTTTCAGCTCGTTCCATTGCCCAGCTTGTACTTGGCTGCTGACATCGGCACCGCTGATGCCTTGTTTACCCGGAAAACCAAAGAGTTGTGCAATATCATCAAGGCGCTGAAAATTACGGTTATTAAACAACGCCATCGCATCCATTAAATCGGTATGCCGTGCATGGTAACGATTCTGGTAATTATCATAGCGACGGCTGGTGTCATGCTCACCTTGATCCAAAAAACGTGGTGCTGACAACTTATGAACCATCGCACGATAGAGCAATACAGGCACATCAAAACCTGCGCCATTCCAGCTGACTAAGGTCGGAAAATGCTTATCAAATACGCCCATGAAACGCGCAATAATGTCACGCTCAGACAAATCCTGCTGGCTAAAGGAAAACAGCTTCATCTCACCCGAACCCACCCATAATCCTGAAATACAAACGATTTCATGAAAAGGCGGACGCGGAAAATCAGTGCTGCCATCGTAACGACCCAACGCCTCAGTGCGACGCAAATGTGACAACGCTTGCAACGCATCAGCGGTCGGCAAATCCAAGCCATGCATGCGCTGACCCGCCTTTACATCAGGCACGGTTTCAATATCAAAGACTAAGATCGGCTGGTTCATGGTGTACTTTCCTTTGCAGTTATAACGCGTCAACTATGCTTCATCTCTCACGGAATACAATCCCGTAGACAGATACCGATCACCGCGATCACAGATAATACAAGCAATCACCGCGTTTGGATTTTCTTCTGCAATTTTAATCGCCGCCCACGCTGCGCCACCAGATGACACGCCTGCAAAAATCCCTTCATGACGCGCCAAGAGACGCATGGTTTGTTCAGCATCCAGTTGCTCAACATCCATCGTTCGATCAACCAGTTCAGGCTTAAAAATGGTTGGTAAATACTCTTTCGGCCAGCGACGAATGCCCGCAATGTGCGCGCCATCAGCAGGTTGTAAACCAATGATTTGAATCTCTGGGTTTTGTTCTTTTAAATAACGCGATACGCCCATGATCGTGCCCGTCGTCCCCATTGAGCTGATGAAATGAGTGATTTTGCCTTCGGTTTGCCGCCAGATTTCAGGGCCAGTGGTTTTGTAGTGCGCATCAGAGTTATCTGGATTACCAAACTGATTCAACACCTTACCTTTACCCTCAGCTTGCATTTGCAACGCTAAATCACGCGCCGTTTCCATGCCGCCACCCTGTGCCGACACTTCGATCAATGTCGCGCCATAAGCAAGCATCGCATCTTTGCGCTCTTGCGTTGAATTATCAGGCATAATCAAGATCATGCGATAACCGCGCATCGCAGCAACCATTGCCAGCGCAATCCCCGTATTGCCACTGGTTGCCTCGATCAGGGTATCACCGACTTTGATTTCGCCGCGCAGCTCCGCTTGCATAATCATATGATACGCAGGACGATCTTTGACCGAACCCGCAGGATTATTGCCTTCGAGTTTCGCCAATACGGTCGCTTGGGTGTGCTGTGCAAGACGTTGTAAACGGACTAACGGGGTATTGCCAATGGTTTGTTCAATCGTCTGTTCTATCATTTGGTCAAGATTCATGCTATTCAATCGTGGTTGATCAAGTGCGAATTCATTCGGCATCGAATGCCTGTTGAGTGCAACATGACAGTTATTCAAAAAGAAAAGTACTTCTGTGTCGATGTTCGTCGCTCTGCATTGTAGAGAAAAAACAGGGCGTATGCACTGTCGCTTAAATAACGTTTGAAACGTGATTTGTCACAATAAGCGGTTTAAGATGCATAAGCACGCATAACAGCATAAAATCAAACGATAATAGTTAGACTAAAAAAACAGTCACCCAAACGTTTCACCACACAAAGGAATCGTGCATGACCTTGCTGAAATTACGCTGGTTAAACCGCTTAAGCCTCCAGAATGCTTACGGGCAACTGGTCATGCTGATTTTTATTCCGATTGCGATATTGACCCTGATCGGAACCTCGATTGTTATTTCGGAAACCAACCGCTCGGCCAATGCAGAACAACGGAGTCGTGCCGAAGCAGTGTTGGCACGTTATCACCGCGCTGCACACATTCTGATTCCCGTATTAGAACAACCCGATGGTGCAAATACGGCCCGCACGATCTTGCAAAGCATTCTTGGCGAGGAAAATGTCAAACGTGCCGCGCTAGTCGATAATAATCAACTGGCACGATTGGCGATTGGCTATAACGCCAACGCACCATGGCCAAAGTTCAGAGTCAACCGCCAAGCCTTCGGCCCACATGAAAGTAGCGTGGGCAATAGCTATGGATTACTCGTCGGTTACGCGCGCGATGCACCGATTTGGCTCGTGATTGACATGGACAATCAACCACTCGCACTCGCGCGCTATCGCGTCTGGTCGGTACTCATCATTACCGGTCTCATCACGTTAATGATGCTGATCATCTGCTTAAACTTCTATTCTACGCGCTGGATTTCGCCCATCCATGAACTGCGAATGTTGCTACAACGGTTATCAATCAACACCCTTAATCAGCCGATTGAAACGAGCAGTTATGGCGGTGAAATGCGTCTGTTGCAAAAAGACTTTGGTTATTTCTTAAGGCGTTTGCATGGCAATGTTCAAGAACTGCAAGCCCATAGTGAGCAAACCGAAGACGACTTGCGTCAAACACTTGATACCATTGAAATGCAAAACATTTCTTTACGCAAAGCCCGCGATACAGCACTGCTAGCCAGCAATACCAAATCGGTATTTTTGGCCAATATCAGTCATGAACTGCGCACGCCATTAAACAGTATTGATGGATTTATTAACTTGCTGTCACGCCGTGGTGAGCTGTCCGATGAACAGCGCGTCTATGTCCAGACCATTCGTAAATCCAGCGCGCACTTATTGGCATTGATTAATAATGTGCTGGATTTTTCAAAAATTGAAGCGGGTAAACTCTTCATTGAAAAAGCACCGTTTAATCTAGAAGAAACCGTGTTTGATGTGATCGACATGCTTTCACCGCTTGCCAGTGAAAAGAATCTGAATATCGCGGTCTACTATTACGATGATGTGCCGCGCATGGCCAATGGCGATGCACTACGCCTACGCCAAATCCTGACCAATCTGGTCAGTAACGCAATTAAGTTTACCCAGCAAGGCGAAATTATTATCCGTGTGCGTTTGGAAGCACCGACCCCACAACAACGCAACCACCAACATTTAATTCATTTTTCGGTACAAGACAGCGGCGTAGGACTGAATGGCAACAACAAAGAAACGTTGTTCCAATCCTTTCAGCAAGGAGATCCATCGGTCACGCGCCAATATGGCGGCACAGGTCTAGGTCTAGCTATCGTTCGCCAACTCACCAAACTCATGAGTGGTGAAGTCGGTTGTGAGGATAATGCAGATATCGGTGCGACCTTTTGGTTTACGACCATGCTTGGGGTCGTCCATGAGAATCCAATCGACTGGCCAAACTTGAGTGGCCGACGCGTGCTTGCGCACATCGAACATCGAGCCAGTTTTAATGTGCTACGCGCTTACCTTGCCCAGACTGATATTCAGTTAGAACAAGCCAGCTCTTTACCCGATTTGTTTGGACGATTGACTGATTTTGAACAAGAAACTGAAGGCGATGGCTGGATCATCGTCGATGTTGATGCCAATGACACCGCAGCGCTGTTACGCGAAATCCGCACGCGTTATAGCGGAGAACTGGTGATTTACGGTTATCAAATGAGTATCGATCCTTCATTGTTAACCGCCTATGATGCACGGGCGTAGTATCAACCGGTCAGCCGTGAGGGATTGTTAAGTGTCCTCAAACCACAAAGACATGATCATCAGGTCGCGACACCGCGATTTGAAGGACGGAACCTACATGTCCTCGCGGTGGATGATCACGCCCCCAACCTCATGGTACTGGATGCCTTATTGGGTGATCTGGGCGTGCAAACGATTACCGCTGCCAGTGGCTTAGAAGCGATTGAATTGATTCAATCAAGGCTGAATCCCGATTCGCCTGAAGTGCCCTTTGATCTGATCTTTATGGATATTCAAATGCCGCGTATGTCAGGGCTTGAGGCAACACAGCGTATTCGTGCGCTTGAAGCGGAATACACTGCACAGCATCACGTCAAACAACACACACCGATCATTGCGTTGACCGCCCACGCCCTCAGTGATGAACGCGATAAACTATTAGCCGCAGGCATGGATGATTACTTTAGTAAGCCGATTCAGCATACTCAGCTCGTCCATATTCTTGAACGCTGGACAGGCCACATGCTGGACCAAAACAACACGCAACACACCGACACCCCCTTATCGGAGCAAGACGCACATCCAGTCGTTGATTGGCAGTTGAGCTTAAAGCTCGCTGCTGGAAAAGAAGATTTAGCACGCGATTTGCTGCGTATGCTGATCGAGGCATTACCGAATGATCGCATTGAACTGATTATTTGTTGGGAACATCGGAGTTTTGAAGCGCTATTGGCTCATGCCCATCGTCTGCATGGCGGAAGTCGCTACACAGGAACACCGACTTTACGCAAAACGACAGGGGTCATGGAACGTGCATTAACCAGTGCAAAAAAAGCAGGATTATTCGAAACTGAAGAATCGCTAGAGCAGATAAAAGTTGAACAAACTGTAAATTTTTAT
>CAYJUB010000102.1:0-7095 GCA_964373145.1 uncultured Moraxellaceae bacterium | reverse complement strand
ACCACCAAAATGACCAACCAAGCCATCGACCTTTTGCAATAAAAAAGCTATGTCGCCTTAGCAACGCTTAAGACACCCGCTTTAATGGCTGAATAGAGACAAGCGCAGGCGATGGAGCAATTTTTAAGATCGCATCACAAGCATTTTCAATGGCACGCGAATCTTGCTTCAGATTCTGGGCATAGGAACGGCAACGCTCACGAATCTTCACATCCTTGATCATCTTGCGTAGCGCATACGCCACAGTCCGCGACGTATAAGTTGCAGTAAATAGCTGCTTGCCCACACCCAGCATGTTCACGATCCGATTGGCGTTATCGAACTGATCATAAGCAACGGGACGAATGAGCTGCGGTACGCCAGCTTGCAGTGCGAGACTGGTCGTACCGATGCCGCCGTGATGGACAATCGCCGCCAAACGCGGCAAAAGAAGGTGATACGGGACGAATTTAAAATGCACGATTCCTTCAGGCAAATTTTCGGGCATCTGATCATCATATGGGGTCAGCATGATGCCGCGAATCTTGCCACGCTCACAGGCTTTGATCGAAGTCGCAAAGAAGTCTTGTGCCATCGCAGACGCCGTTCCCGCTGTAAACATGACTGGCGGATCACCCGCTTGCAGAAATGCTTCAACCTCTGGGGATAAATGTTGATCCGCAAAATTTACGGGCAATGGGAAACCCGCAAAATTCACGGGCACAGCCCAATCGCTCGGCTCAACCGCAAACCAATCAGGAAATAGAGCCACCACAGCATCCGCTTCACAAATCCATTTTTTAAAGATTTTATGTAATGGTTTAAGACCAAATCTTCTACGCATTTCATTGAACGGCTTGTTCACATTAGGATCAAAGTAGAAGCGGTCCATTGCACCCCACGCCATATTTTTGAACAGCTTCGGCATTTTCGGCGTGACCCAAATCGGTAACAATTTAGATGGAAAGCTCAGCGAGCGGAAAGGCACGGGTGCCAAATGAACCGTTGCCGTTGGGACATCATGAGTTTCTTGCAAAAACCGCGTTGCCATCATCATCGGATGACCAATACTGATGGTTTCGCCCTCAATCAGTTCGCGGCGCATCGCGTCATAATAGGGTTGGCACAGGCCAAAATAGTATTTGCTAACATGATGGAAAGCCTTAAACGGCTGTTTGCCATTCCGATCACTCCACACCGCCATATGATCTTCAATCAGTCCAATCGGGACAAAACGAAAACCGCTGTCCTTCAAGTAATGCTCAAAGAATGGATTGGTAAAAAATACTACCTCGTGACCCCGCAATAGCATTTCTTTACCCAACTCGATATACGGCAAAACATCCCCGTGGCTTCCTGCAGTCGCAATCAGTACTTTCATGCATCCATTCCTCGATAAAGTATCCGCGTGTAAACGTTCTCGTTTAGCGGTTCATTAGGGTTAAACGTCCAGTACTGATTCGGGCCAATCCAGCCTATGCATAAGCAAAAAATACGGAGGCGATAGCGGCAAAAACTTACTTAAAGCGGCAAAAGAAGCGCGGTTATTTCTGAAAGTAACTAAAGTAAGCTGTAATACTGTACGGCTCGTGCATTTTAGGGAGAGTGCGACTGGGTTTCAGGTCATGGCTAGACAAACTAAGGTTGAATACAGCCATTACCGTCGCATCTCGTCAGAATATGACAAAAATTCCTCATTGTTGACTCAGCAAAAACGCCACACCTCCCCCCTATCCACAACAAATTGACCCATTGCTCAAAAGCTGCCCATTCAATGACGCCAAGTGCCACGCCCAATCGCAGCCAAAAAAAAAAGCCAACATCATGACAATGTGGCTTGTTCTCATCCAACCTCTCAACCCGACAATCATCCAGTCATTTAGACTACCTGATCATCCATAAACGTCGTGGGTGAAACCCCCGTCCAGCGCCGAAATGCTTTGGCAAAGTTTGAAGAGTCGGTAAAACCGAGCAGTAACGCCACTTGAGTCACGGACTGACCGCCACGATGAAAATATTCTTTCGCCAACTTCTCGCGCACCGCATCCAGCTCTTGCTGAAAGGTCGTTCCATCTTCAGCCAGCTTACGGCTTAACGTACGACCACTCATACCCAGCGTACTCGCAGCGCTTTCCAGTGACGGGAATGCACCATAATAGCGAATCAATAAACGGCGTAATCGCACAGGTACGAGGCGAATAGCGCAGGTGGGAATATTCTCAAACAGCGTCTTTTCAGCCATCAGCGCCATTCTACGATTGGCCAATGGCAACTCACAATCGCCAAGCGCGGTATCACCGCGCAGACAAGTCTGCGGTTGATTAAATCGAACTGGACAGTTGAAATAGCGGCGATAAATATGCCCCCACGCTGGCTCTGGATAACAGAAATCCACACTCGTGAGTTCTCGATCACCGCCGACCAATTGTTTAAAAATATTATAAAAACTAATCATATTGATTTCATAAAAAAATTCAGAGTAAGGTGCCATACTGACATTTTCACTCACGACAAACTTCGCCTCATCGCCGTCAACCTCGATATGCATTTCCAGCGGTGGAAATAACTCAGAACAAAAACGCGTCATCAGCTCCAAACAGCTTTTTAAATCTGGCTGAGTTACAGCGGCAACACCCGCCATACCATGATGGGCGACCGTCATGAGATTCCCCATAGCCAGACCCAGGTAAGGCATTTCTAAAGCACGCACAGTCTGATCGACCAGTGACACACACTGACTTGGGCTAATAAAAATACTAGACAGATCACCACGACAATCGATTCCAGCATTGAGATAAAAATCACGCGGATGAATACCCATCATCGCCGACAAAACTGCATTGGGATTAGAAATATTGAGTTGAGTTTTTTGCTCTAGTTTTTTGGCATCGTAGGTGATTCCTTTACTAAGATCCAAATAGGACTGAATATGAGCAAGCGGAATGCACTTCGTATCCACATGTATAACCATAACGCACTTCTCCCAAGTGTGTTCAACTTCCATTTTTCAAAGAAACAATTATTTTATCCAACCACCGTGCGGTGCAATGAGCACCATTTATTTAAGCTGTTTTTTTCGCCATGCGTAAACTACTCATAACGCATTTGAATGTCAAACCACCCAAAAAAGCGGTAAACACATCCAAATTGCAATGACACAATTCCTCGGCAACTGACACAGCACACCCTCATTAAGACAAAAATTGTCAATAAGTAAATTTTAATCATAGCCTTAACGAAAAATTAAAGGAACCAATCCGTACCTTTAAAATGCATATAGACTTCATTCGACAACATTTTTTATATTTTACTCAAGAAGCCAACCAGATAGCTGTCTGTATTTAACCGACGATTGTCCAGATAAGACTTATTACTTTCAGTCGATATAAGTCACTTTTCACTTTTGTACCTATTTTTGGCGCATATCCACCGAGAGATGACGGTTATTCAGAAACAAAAAAACATGGACCAACAACCTGTATTAGCCCATGGGAGAAAAGGATCAACTGTGTTATTTTTTTAACACCCTTCTCTGAGCAACACGCGACCTACGCTAAAGACAAAAGCACTCACCGCCAGTAATACCCACCAAGCCGCAAATCCCACCGTTGCACCAAATTCAGCGATACTGCTGCTCAGCGACAACATCAGTAACACCCCCCCCAAACAACGCAGCACGAACGGTTTCGGCACATTTTTATGCAAAGCCACCAATGCCGCATACTGCCGATCCATCGCTTGATACAACACTGTCCACGCCAAAATCGCCAACCCCAAAGACCCCATCATCATCTAACGACTTCCCCCATGTTTCTTGCGTGTATGCCGCGCTGCGACAACCTTTCGTGGTCGCCACAATCGATACGCTGCCATTGCAAAAAACAATCCAAACCCAAATACCGTCAACTCCACACTTGCCAATACCCATTGCCCATTCCGCAGCGTCGTTGGCAAAGCGGATTCGGGTAGCGTGACCCCACTCACCACTGGCAAAGCCAAATAGACGAGCGCAAGTAACATCATGAGTTCACGCCACGCCTGTTGCCATGGACGCAATAAAGCGTAAATCAACGTGAGTCCCCACACCCAAAAGAAAGCACTCACTTCCATGTCGGAACGGCCCACGATGTTGGCTTGCACAATGCGATTCGCCATTAAATATGCCCCCATCGCCAGTGGTAGCCCGACAATCGCGGCGATGTTTAAACGCTCAACCAGAAAGTGACCCACACTGGTTTTGCCAATTTTCAGATTTTGGTTACGGCGCTTCACAGTCCAAAGAATCAAGCCCGTTGCCACCATGGCACAGCCCAATAAACCCGATGCAAAAAGAACCCAACGCAACCCCATGGAGGCAAACCGCGCTTCATGCAGCCCATAAATGACGCCACCTGTTTGCGCCATGCCGCTGCTGTTGTGCGCTTTCGGTGCAGGCAAGCCACTATTGGCATCAAACGCCATCTCGTCACCAAAACGGGTATTCAACATCGCTCCTGCCTGACGGGTAAAATTAATGACGGCCTGATCAGTATTCGGCTTTTCGATCTCCATACTGCCAATCGGTGCGCCGTCCTGCCATACACTCGAAGCCTTAGCAATCAACCCGTTGATCGCGGGCATCTGAGCAGGTACTGGTGTAGCAACAACAGTTGGCTTGACACCATGTTGAATCTCTTCATAAAACTTCCCTGCATCCGGGCCATATTTTTCCATGATCCCAAACGGCATATAGAGATAAAAGAAAATCGCCAAACCGGTATAGGTGATCATCAGAAAGAAAGGCAACGCCACAACGCCGACCAAATTATGAAAATCGAGCCAAGAACGCTGGCCTTTGCGTGGACGAAACGTAAAGAAATCTTTAAAGAATTTTTTATGAGTAATGACGCCGCTAATCAACGCCACCAACATAAACATCGCAGCGATGCCGACGAGGATTGAGCCAAGCGGTGACGGAAAACCATAGAGTTGATAATGAAACCGATAAAAGAAATCACCACCCTGCGTTTCGCGCGCTTGGATTTTTTCACCCGTCAGTGGATTAAATAAACCACTTTGATACGTGCCTGATTTCTCTTGCCAATAGGCATCAATCACCGGTACACGCGAACTAGGCAAAGATATTCCCCACACAAGCGCATTTGGCGCAACGCGCTGCATTGCAGTCACCGCCACGCGTGCTGATTGCTCAGGGGCTGGAATAACAAAGTGGGTTTCGGGCTGCATCCACTGAGTGATTTCGGACTTAAAATAAGACGCCGTCCCCGTGACAAAAATCGCGAGAACCAACCATCCAAGAATCAGCCCGACCCACGTATGTAACCACGCCATCGATTGTCGTAAACCGCCCTTCATAACCCCACCAGCCGAAGACCCGAATAACCCGCCACCAAAATCAAAGTCGGCACAATAACACCCGCCCATGCTCGCCATGCCGTCCGTGCGGCAAACACCCACAGCACCGCAATGACAAACACGACATAACTCAACAAACTTGCCAGATATACTGCTTCAGCACGTGGCATTGGCAATGCAATAGATAAAAAAACAGTAAATGCAGCAGCCAACGCGTAGCCGCCCAAAATTGCCGCCAAACAGCGCGAGAACACCATCCAGCGGTATTGAGCTTGAGAACTTAGAAAGACGTTCATATTAATACTTAAACTTCAGACCGAGCGTGTAGTTAGCAGGTGCGCCATAGTAACCTTGCCCATCGGGAAAGCTATTTAAATACTTGGTGTTAGTGACGTTATCGGCGTTAATTTGTAACGCAACGTTTTGATTCACCTCATAGCTTGCCATCAGATTCAACAAGGCATAACTCTTCTGACGAATGGTGCCAGCAAACGGCACTTCGGTCATACCGATATAAGTTGAACTTTCGACATCTTGATACACCTTGCTTTGCCATGTCAGGCCTGCGCCTACTTTTAGCGCAGGCAACTGCGCAAATTGATAGGTCAGCAAGCTATTGAAAACATTTGACGGCATATAAGTACGAGTCTTTTCGCCCGTTTGTTGATCTTCCAACTGCACATGGGTAAAACCTACTGACAAATTCAGTTGATCATTTATACGCCCTGCCAACGTCAGTTCTACACCGCGTGACTGCAAATCACCCACCTCATAAAGTTTTTTCAACCCAACAGAGTCCGATGCACGTAATGGAAAATTGTTCTGCAAAGTATCAAAGAGCGCAACCGAACCTGTCAAACGATCACTCAGCCAACTGCTTTTTACACCCAGTTCCAGCGCACGACCATCAACTGGAGGTATTAACTTCCCAGCCGTATCCACGCCAGATTGCGGACGGAAGATTGTGCTATAGCTGCTATACAAAGTGTACTTAGGCGTGAGGTTATAGGTCAGCGCGGTATAAGGCATGACCTTCGCACGGTCATAGGCAACATCCGAACCGAAGTTATTTCCTGTGCTTTCCGCTTGCGTGTAGTTCGCTCCGAGCAATAAACGCAGATCATCATTTAAATGCAAACGCGTCGCGGCATAGACTGATTTGATTTGCTGATCAATGTCCGCTGTACTGGTGAGACTCGTATTCGGGGTAAAGGTCGGCTTGGCAAATTGCCCATCCCATGTATACCAACTAAATGTTGGGCTTGATGAAGCATCCGAAGAACCTTGCGTCACCTGACTTTTCGACCAATTCGCGCCAAACATCGCATCATGACGTTGGCCGAGCAACTCAAAAGTCCCTTTCAAATTAATATCGGCAACTTGCTGTTTTGTCTCGTCGGTATACACATACGGCAACGCCCCTACGCCATGACCCGCCGCATCAGGTGCGCCGTAGTAATAAATCAACGCGGAATCTTCATCGCTTTCGATGTAGTTATAAGTCGCCGTTAATAACCAATCGCCAGACAGTTTTTGTTTTAACTCAATGAAACTATTACTGGTGGTTTTATCCCACTTTGCCCAATCTGGAATTGGGTTGTGCGAGCGTGCATAACTCAGTTGCTTGCCATCCGTACCGAGCAGCGGCAACGCACCCCAGTTATTACCGCGTGGCTGATTACGCTGATAGAAGCTACCCACAGTCAACAATGTTGAATCCCTCACATCCGCCTCAACGACGCCACAAACGATGTATTTTTT
>CAYJUB010000101.1:4478-7096 GCA_964373145.1 uncultured Moraxellaceae bacterium | reverse complement strand
ATCGCTGCTGAATTGAAAAAACGCGATGCAGTATTGGTCGCTCACTATTATTGCGATCCTGATATTCAAGAACTTGCTGAACTCACTGGCGGCTGTGTTTCTGACTCTTTGGAAATGGCACGTTTTGGCCGCGACCATCCAGCAAAAACCTTAATGGTTGCTGGCGTGAAATTCATGGGCGAAACCGCAAAAATCCTGAGCCCAGAAAAAACTGTGCTGATGCCAACCTTAGAAGCGACCTGTTCGCTCGATTTAGGTTGTCCTGTCGATGAGTTCACAGCCTTCTGTGATGCCCATCCTGACCATACCGTCGTTGTTTACGCCAACACCTCAGCCGCAGTGAAAGCGAGGGCGGATTGGGTTGTCACGTCGAGTATTGCGGTCGATATCGTTGAACATCTAGATAGTTTGGGTGAAAAAATCATTTGGGCGCCTGATCAACATCTTGGTCGCTATATCCAAAAGAAAACTGGCGCTGACATGTTGCTCTGGGATGGTTCATGCATCGTGCATGAAGAATTCCGCGCACGTGGTTTAGAGCAAATGAAAGCGTTGTATCCTGACGCCGCGATTTTGGTGCATCCTGAGTCGCCAGAATCGGTGATTGCCTTAGCTGATGCAGTCGGTAGCACCAGTCAACTGATTAAAGCTGCGCAAACACTTCCACACAAAACCATGATCGTCGCCACAGATCGCGGCATCTTCTACAAAATGCAGCAGGCGGCACCTGATAAAATCCTCATTGAGGCACCAACAGCAGGTGAGGGCGCAACGTGTCGCTCATGTGCACACTGCCCGTGGATGGCAATGAATGAACTGGATAACTTATTACACGTGTTAAAAACGGGTGATCAAGAAATTCATGTCGATGCAGATTTGGCTTTGCGCGCTAAAGTGCCTTTAGATCGCATGCTCAATTTTGCAAAACAACTCAAAGGCTGATCACATAATCACCACCAACAGTACTTTCGCGTGAAAAATGAACTTATTATGAAAAATATTCACGAATATAGCGCGAGTGCTGTAAAATCGTCCGCCTTGCAGTTGACGAAGGGTGATGAACTACCTAGAATACACCCCATCGAGACGGGCTGCACAGCAGCAAGTTGATGATGTAAAAAGGTGATAATTAAGACGTTTATTCGGAGCGTAGCGCAGTCTGGTAGCGCACCTGGTTTGGGACCAGGGGGTCGTAGGTTCGAATCCTACCGTTCCGACCATTTATCTAGATAAATGGTTGATTAGATTGGTTAAAGTCATTGAGTAAGTCAGTAGGCAGTTGTCGTTTAGCAGTGTGTTTTAAGATATTCGTTTTAACGCGCCTGTTTATGATTATGCGCCTATAGCTCAGTTGGATAGAGCATCCGCCTTCTAAGCGGATGGCCGCAGGTTCGAATCCTGCCAGGCGCACCATGCCTTATCCAAACTTTTATAATTAAGTTTTTGTTTTAACCGCTGTGCTCCACCTAAGCCTAGATTTGTATCTGATACAAATGGTGATTGGTTGGCTTCTATGGTGGCTATAGCTCAGTTGGTAGAGCCCCGGGTTGTGATCTCGGTTGTCGAGGGTTCGAGTCCCTTTAGCCACCCCATATTCTTATTCGTAGTAGTTCATAATAGACCGCAAAGCCCTTTAGCAATAAGCTTTAGGGCTTTTTTGTTGTTCGCACCAGTTCATAGTAACTCATTGCAAACCGCGTATATTTGGTAGTAGTGTTGGTAGTACGCAAAATACTACCCATTAAAAATACTACCGCGAAGGCATACGCCATGCTCACAGATTCACAAATCAAGAAGATTAAACCAACAGAGGGCAAAACAGCCCCCGACAGATATAACGACGGCAATAATCTATATCTGCATGTTTTTTCGTCTGGCGGCAAACGCTGGATTATGGATTATCGTTTTGAAGGCAAGCGCAAAACCTACAGCATTGGCACATATCCAAACGTATCACTTGCCATAGCACGCGAAAAAAGAGACGACGCTAGAAAATTACTTAATCAGGGTATAGACCCAAACGCGGTCAAGAAGGAAGCCAAACGGATTGAAGAAAAAACAGATACTTTCGCAGTCATTGCGCGTGCGTGGCTAGAACACCGTAAACCAGCCATTCAAGAAGGCGGACACAAGCGAAACATACGCATGGTTGAAAGTGACTTAATACCGCTACTTGGCGATATACCGATCAAAGAGATTAAGCCATCACAGATATTAGCAGCCGCCGAAAAAGTACAGGAACGCGGCGCGGGTGAGATTGCACGGCGCATAGTTTGGGTTACAGGTAGTATTTTTGCCTATGCAAAGACACGAGACCTTGTAGAGCATGACCCTACATGGGGAGTGGTTGAACAATTAAAGCCTAGAGAACAAAAGAACATGGCTCGTATTCCATTTAATGAAATGCCAGAGCTACTACAAAAAATAGATCATTACGACGGCGAACCAGTCACGCGAATAGGCTTGCAGATTCTTGCATTGACCTTTGTTCGTACTAAAGAACTTCGCTTCATGGAGTGGACAGAGATAGATAGAGCCGCGCTAGAGTGGCGTATACCAGCGGATAAAATGAAAATGAGCGTCATGCACATTGTCCCCCTAACGCGGCAAGTGTTAAC
>CAYJUB010000101.1:0-4468 GCA_964373145.1 uncultured Moraxellaceae bacterium | reverse complement strand
GATGAATTGGCACAATACACAGGTGGTAGTAGATACGCCTTTCACAGTGGGCGCACTCAAAAGCCACTTAGTGAAAATACATTTATTTATGCACTGTATCGAATGGGTTATCACAGCCGTATGACTGCACATGGCTTTAGGGGTGTTGCGTCCACCTACTTACACGAGAAGGGTTATTTACATGAAGCCATAGAGCGACAACTTGCACACGGCAAGGTCAATAAAGTATCAGCAGCTTATGACCATTCAGAGCATTTAGCGTACAGAGTAAAAATGATGCAGGAGTGGGCGGACGTGTTGGATGACTTACGCGGCGGTAGGGTTATCCCATTCCCTAAAGTTGCTGGCTAGGCGCATGCACCGCCTGCATGATACTAGAGCCGCCTTGATTGGCGGTTTTCTTGTTTTTGAATGTCAGGTTTTGTAAGGTTTTTAGATTAGCGGTAAAGCACTTTAATGGTGTTCACGCCAGTTCATCCCCACACGCCACCGCTCAAATATCATGCTAAAATCAAAGTGCTAGGTCTAGTCCGACGGGATGAAAACAACAGCCGCCTATTGTTGCGACCTAGCTTATTTTTTCAGGCTTGCGGGGCGGTGCATGATGACTACAGAGAGTAGAACTAAGCAAAGAACACAGCTAAACCGTGATTTTTTGGTTGAAGTGTACATCTCTAGTGGTATTGACATTGAAACCGCTAAATATAAGGCTGACTGGTTTTATGAAAGGCTCGCGTACCTTAATGGAGCGGTTAAATCAGGTGGAAAAATCCACATAAAGAGCCATGAAGAATATATCGCGGTTAGGTTTATTGAGCGTTTTGTAAAGCTACGTAATATTCACCCCCTACTTTCTCAATCAATAGAAAATATACATAAGTCTATATTCTTCTTTTTTAGAGAAAACCCTAAATTTTTAGAGTTTGAAATGGAGACTACTCAAGAGGTAATGAGCTATTTTGATGACTGGAGTCAGTTTGAATATAATGAGTACGCTAGTCATAATGAAGGCTTTAGAGAAGCGAAAGATTTAGACTATATTCAGCTTACGACTTCACTAATCGACGCTTGCGGGGGCGCACTTAACCTTACATTTAATTGTTTTATTGAAGGAATACGGCAAGATATAAAGATAATAAAGTTAGAGTTTTTAATGTTTGCAATGCTAGGGTATGTTGATTCACTGGAAACAGATGACGCAGAACTTAATGACTTCTTAATAGTTAACGCTATTTTCGGTTTATATCTTGTTGAAAAAAACAATCTTCACAGCAAAAACGTAGCAAACGAAGCGGAAAGCATTGTACGAAATAGGCTAAAAGATGCGGCAACAGTTAGGCACAAAAGAGAAAATGAATCTATACAGCCAAAAATTAAAAAAGTGATTGAAGTATGGAGTGGAAACAATCCTAAAACACTGAAAGGCTGGGGAACATATTCTGAATGTGCGGCAGCTATTTTTAATAGACCTGACATTGATATGCCTTTTCGCACTGTTTGCAGCTGGATTAGTAACTACGAAAAATCAAAACGTACACCTCAATCCTAGGCTTTACATTCTGCACGCAGATTGTACACCGTGCATGTAGTTTGTACCGTGTGCAAGCACAGCGTTTTACCTCAATATAAAACAATAATTTAATACACCCCATACCGTCCTCGTTCATACCGACACAAGGACGTTCATTGTATGAGGTGCAACATGGCAGCAATCAATCAAACCATTCAACCCGACCAACTACCAGCCACAGGTTTAAAACGTGCGTCTGAAATCCTGAAATACCTACCATTCAAGAAAACCAAGCTTTACTCAATGGTGCGGTCTGGTGAATTTTGTGCGCCCATAAAAATAGGTGTGATGACTTGCTGGCGATGCGAGGACGTTCACGCTTGGCTTGCAGCTCAAGGGAAACCAGATCAACCAGCCGCAAACGATGCAGGGGTGTGACATGAAGCCCTTATCGTCAATCGAGCAAATAGCCCTCACATTATCCCTTGCCGTGGTGTGCGCTATGGCTACTACACGATGCAGTCATGCAGATTCAGTCTTATCGGTTGATTTAAATAAACCTGGTTCTAGTATCGGTAGAACCGTTTGGACGGCTGGCAATGCGAGCGGCTATTCTGTTGGAACTATTCCACATTATGTGTTAGGTTTTGCAGCCTATTATAATCTAGCGCAAATGCCTAGCTTTAATCACGCGGCTTTATTTTTAGTATCATTCAGTGCGTCCGTTATGGTTCGACTGGATGATGTGGAGGCGTTCGCGCCTGCAAGTTACCTAGATTACTTGTCTGCAAACCATGTCATTCAGTCGAATCACCCTCATTTTGCAGTGAACGATTCGACTTCTATAAATAATCTAGGAGTCAATCATGACTAACACCGCCACAAATCCGTCCGCAAAACACATCCCTGACTTTGAAGACTTGTTAAAACCAGTCCTTCACAATTTATTTTTTACTGCTCACGATGGCAAACGCCTTAATGATGAACAACGCGCCGAAGCCGAGTTAATCAGCAAAGCAGCTCAAGACATCAAATCTTGTCACATTAGTTATATCGCCACGTTAGGCAAGATATTGGGCGATGGCGATATATCCGACAGCTTAGAAGGTAACGACAAGCAAAATATAGGCTGGTTAATTCACTCCTTAGCTAATCAATACATAGCGGTAGATTCACGCGGTGAATACGCCAAAGATGCTATTCAACTGGATGACATCCTCAAAGCGCGGGGGGTGCAGTCATGAGCAATTTTCTAGTGATTGCCTGCAAACCTTGCCTATTATCCGATGCCGAAGTGATGCTGAATAACCAGCCTTTCGTGTTTGGTACGCATGAACACGCTGAAAGCTATCAAGATGCCGCGACGATCCGCGACGACATGGCGAAGTGGTGTAAACCCGAATATATCGTAATTTTTAAACGTGCTGAGGTTGACGCTTTAATTGTCGGGAGTATGGAATGAATGCAGCCGCTAAAAACATAAAGCCCCCAGAGTCGGACACCCCAGAGGCTTTATTAAATACATTTGAATCAGCAGAACAGAGTCACAAAGTCTTTTGTCAGTTGGGCAATGCAACAGGGATATTTTACAACGTCCCTACAGGTTACGCCATAGACGGCAAGTCATTAGACGGCTGTCTAGCAATGTCCATGCATGATAGCGGCGGTGTGATTATTGGTATTGCCTACCTATCAGCAGATAGAAATCTCAAACCTATCTTTGATCCACAACTAAAGGGGTGTGTTGTTTTTGGCACACCCTCAAAAGATAAACCGCTATTCGTTGTCAGTAGCCCAGAAGCCGCCTTTGCAATCTCACTCACTGGTAATGCTTGTCTATTAACCTTTACACCGCATGACTGGGGAGGTAAAAACAGCATTGAACCTAGAGACGCTGGCAATATGGCTTATGTCATTAAAGCGTGGGCGGCGGCTGGCTTTGCGCGGCTTTATGCCCCTGTTGGTTGTGATGTTGCGGCAACCTATCAGTCATGGCTTAAAGGTTTAAATGTGCAGGTTTTGGCAATGGCAACAGCAATCAGTCAGTACCTCGCAACGCCTGCACTTAAAGCAGAACTTGCCGAATTGGTGAACGCTAAACCCATTGATACCGACTCATTCAGCTATGGCGGAGGAACGTATCGAGTGGTTGCGAATGGATTAGATAAAGGCGTTTATTTCATTGGCAAAGATAAAGAGGGCGAAGATGTAAAGCCGCTTTGGTTGTGTTCAACATTGCGCGTTATTGCAGATACCAGCGACGCGAAAAGTAGTTCATGGGGCAGACTATTAGAGTGGATAGACCGCGCCAACGCCGTACACAAATGGGCTATGCCTATGGAATTGCTCGCTGGTGACGGTGGAGATATACGGCGTGAACTGTTGCGGCAGGGCGTGATGATGAACACTGGCAAATTTGCGCGAGACCGTTTTATTGACTATCTGCAAATGTCACCCACTGACAATAAGGCGTTATGTGTTGACCGTATAGGCTGGCATGGCGCGGCGTTTGTATTACCTGATCGTTCAGCAGGCAACAGCGATCAATTAACCGTATTCCAAAACCCTAGCGGTTTAGAGCCTGCATTTTCACAGGCTGGCACATTACAAGATTGGATTACCCATATCTCACAACCAGCACAGGGCAATAGTCGCTTGCTGTTTTCTTTATCATTGTCGTTTGCAGGCGCACTACTTGAACTTGCCAATGAAGAAAGCGGCGGCTTTAATTTGCGTGGTAGCAGTTCAATAGGAAAATCCACCGCGCTTGTGGTTGCTTCAAGTGTGTGGGGAAATCCTGCAAAGTATCGCAGACAATGGCGCACTACTACGAATGGCTTAGAGGGTTTGGCTGTTCTGCACAATGACGGCTTACTGGTATTGGATGAAATCAGTCAATGCGAGCCGCGTGATATTGGTCAAGCCGTTTACATGCTATCCAATCAACAAGGCAAAACC
>CAYJUB010000100.1:0-7107 GCA_964373145.1 uncultured Moraxellaceae bacterium | reverse complement strand
AGCCCCGCGATCTCCTCGCCCAAAGCCACCATGCACGCGCCGGTAAGGGTGGCCAGATCCACGATCACGTTGGGCTTCATCTTTGCTCCGGCGTAGGAGAGTGCGTCAGCCAGGACGACTCTGCCTTCCGCGTCGGTGTTGAGGATTTCAATGGTTTGACCGCTCATCGACGTGACGATGTCACCCGGACGCGTGGCACGACCTGACGGCATATTTTCTGCGCACGCGAGCGCGCCGACGATATTCAGCGGCAACTTAGCCACACACACCGCACGAATCGTACCGAGTACTGATGCTGCGCCGCTCATATCAAACTTCATATCTTCCATGCCCGCCGCTGGCTTGATGGAAATACCGCCAGTATCAAACGTCACGCCTTTGCCAACGAGGACGACTGGTTTGCTTTGATCCGCTTTGCCCGAATATTCCAAAGTAATTAAACGACCTGGACGCTCAGAGCCTTTAGAAACAGCAAGGAATGAATTCATGCCCAGTGCAGCCATTTGATCTTCATCAAGTACGGTGACTTTCAGCACGTCTGGAAATTCTGCGGCGAGCGCTTGCGCTTGTTCGGCAAGATATTCTGGGTAGCAAATATTGCCTGGTTGATTCCCCAAATGGCGGGTAAAGTTTTGGCCGATATGCGTGGCATTGACGAGGTTAATGCGTGCTTGCAGATCATTCGCCTGAGCAGATTGCAGGGTAATATGAGTCAGCTTCGCGGTCGATTTTTTAGTTTTGTAGAGGTCGAACTGATAGCTTTTGTTCGCCAATGCCAAAGCAAAGGCTTCAATCACCGCATCAGGAATGCCGTCAATGCTCACGGCTGCATGCGAGCTGCGTTCTGCAATCGCTTTAATAATACTCGCCGCCAGTTTTTGCGCTTGCCCTGCGGTCAGTTGGTTCAACGTACCCGCACCCACGATGAGGACTTGTTCAAAACCATCTTGATCGGCTGAATATAACGGCAATGTTTCACCAAGCTTGGCGGTAAAGCCTGCACGGCTGGCACTGGCTTGAATTGCTTGTTGTGTGGTTGCTGACAGGGTCGCTGGCAACGCAGACAATGCATCGGTGTCCAATAAAATGACCCGTACATCGTCAGCATGGGATGCAGTCGCTTGTGCGGTGATTTGCAAAGACAATGAAGCATTTGGAAAGTTGGCAGTATGAGAGTGAGTTGCAGATGGCATGAGTTGAGGTGTCCAATCGTTTTAACGGTATGTGGTTGTGTGCAAAACGCAGATCAATCTACGTTGCAGATCATCATTGCATTAAAGCATTGTCGCTCGTTTCTGAACAGTAGTTTTAGGGGGATTTAAAAGGGTTATTGTTGTTTTACATGAAGCACATTGATGGTTGATGTGTTTGTCATGGCACAATGGGTTCTTTAGAATGACTTCAGATAAAGTCCTTTGATGGACATGGTCAAAGATGGGCCGCAATCAGGTACACTGCGGTTTATAGAGCCGCTAGACGCTAAAAGCATTTTTGGAATTGAGTTATGGGCAATATTTTGGGTCACGCATTGTGATTATCAGCCGCTATTTGCTGCGTCAAGTTGCGCTGACAACCTTGGTTGTGACCAGTTTTTTGACGTTCATCATGATCGGTGGACGACTCATCAAATATTTCGGTATTGCCGCACAAGGTAGCCTCGACGTGAGCGCGCTGTTGCTCTTGGTCGCCTATCGCATGCCTGATTTCTTAACGCTGATTTTGCCGCTGGGTTTTTTTACAGGGCTCATGCTGGTCTTTGGTCGCTTATATGTCGATCACGAGATGGCTGTACTCAATGCGTCAGGTATGAGTCGTGATAGTTTGGGACTGAAATTGTGGCCATTGGTCTTGTTCCTTGTCGTTGCTGAAGCAGGGCTGACACTGTTCGCTGCGCCGTGGGGCTTTGATAACGCCCTCAAAGTCATGTCCGAACAAACGTCGAAAAAAGGCTTTGATTTAGTCAGTCCTGGTCGATTTATTACCTCGGGGACGTATACGTTCTATGCCAAAAGCCAATCGCCCGATCGCAGCTCATTGTTAAATGTCTTTGTTCATCAAAGCGCTCCGAACGGTTCAGACGTGATTATCGTGGCAAAAGAAGCGGTCAGGTTGATTGATCCTAAACGGCTCAACTCGATTGTTGAGCTGCATAACGGTCGTCGTTATGAGTTGAAAGCGGGTCAAGTGCGCTATTCATCCGCTCAATTTGAAACGTATCGCTTGAATTTGAATGATGCAAAAGTCGTGGATGAGATGGCCACCGCCACAGAGTCCATGCGGACAGTTGATTTGATTAAGCAAGGTGATGCAAAAGCATACAGTGAGTTGGGTTGGCGCATATCCATGCCGCTCATGATTCTGATCGCCATCATTTTGTCTTTGCCGTTGTCTGAGGTCAGTCCACGACAAGGTCGTTACTTACGTTTATTCCCTGCGTTATTGCTTTTTGTGGCATTGGTTGTCGGACTATTAGCCTTAAAATTGAAGATCGGCAAAGGAACGCTTTCCGTATGGGCGTATGCGGGTTTAATCACTTTTTATCTATTCTTCTCCTTGTTGTTGGCGAGAAAGCAGCGTATGACCGCGCGATTTGGCGGCGGTAAATCGTCTCCGCCAAACGGTCGTGTCAAGCACGTGGTAGGTTCAGGAGATCCGACATGATTATGCGTCGTCACGTCAGTCAGGTCACTTTTGCAGCGATGGCAGGGGTGATTCTGATTCTCCTTGTGGTGCAAATGCTGTTTGTGTTCTTAGCTCAGATCGGTGAGTTAAATGCCGAATATCGGATCGGTGCGGCACTGTATTTTGTGCTGTTGCAGATTCCAACCAACCTCTATGAGATTTTACCGATTGGTGCGTTGATTGGTGCCGTGGTGGGTTTGGGTTCATTAGCAACGAGTAGTGAACTGGTGGTGATGCGTGCTTCTGGTGTGAGCGTTTGGCGCATCGTGGGCTGGGTGCTGCGTCCTGCGCTGATTTTTGGCTTGCTCGCTTTAGCGCTCAGTCAATGGTTTATTCCTCCTGCCAATCAAGCCTCAGACCAAGTGCGTAGTGGGATGAAAAAAGATGTCGGTTTGCATGGTTATTGGCATAAAGAAGGCGAGGAATTTGCTTATATTTCATATGCCAATGACAGGGGGCAGTTGGGTGACGTCAAGGCCTTTCGGTTCGATGAGGAGCAACAGCTTGTAGCCAGCTGGCGGAGTCCATCAGGCATGTATCAAGATGATGGCAAGCAAGGTGGAACAGTTTGGGTGCTCAATAATGTATCGAACGCTCGCATTTTACCTACTGGGCAGAGTCAAGCCGAGAAAGCCAAGCAACAGCCGTGGGATGTGAATTTAAAGCCGAAGTTACTCTCCGCTGCGACCGCAAATCCTGAAGATTTATCGCCAAGCCAGTTGTATAAATATGTGCGGTTGCTATCGGCTGATCAAGCGAGCGAGCCGAGCGGCTACAAACTCTCTTTTTGGCAAAAAACATTGGCACCATTGGGATTGTTGTCGTTGGTGGTCTTGGCGTGTGCATTTGTGTTTGGTTCACTGCGCAATCGTTCAATGGGTTTTCGGGTGGTGATTGCGCTGCTGGTTGGTTTGGGCTTTCGATCACTGCAAGAGTTTATTGGTTATGTGGGTTTGGTTGCAGGCGGGCCGATCGTGTTATATGTCTTGTTGCCGATTGTGAGTGCGTTTGCGTTAGGGGCTATTGCACTGCGTCGTGCGCGTTAAGCGAGTAGTTAATAAGAGCAGGGAGGGTTTGGAACCCAACCCAACAATATATCAATGGAAGGGGCAGGTTCTAAACCGTCCCAAACAACAATGATAAATAGACTTAATCCTTCTGCGCCATCGTAATCGTATACGTCTTGCCTTGCTTCAACTTATCCGAATTACCGAACACTTCTTTAAATGTCCGCTGCATAAATTCGCGTAAACCGTTGATCGTGACGACATAGAAACGTCCACCTGAATTCATGGCGTTATACGCATCCAGTAAATACAAATAATGCTGCTCTTTGCTGGCTTTGGCTGGCAAATTTGACATGACTAAATCAAAACGGCGTGCAGGGTCAACATGGCGAAAACCATTCGATAGTTGCACTTCGGTATTGGTTAAGCGATTGTCGAAGCAGTTTTTCTTGGCGTATTCAATCGCCACAAAATCCTTATCAATCAAGAGATGCTGACCTTCAGGGCATTCACGCGCTGCCGTCATGCCTAGGATGCCGTAACCGCAGCCGAGATCAATCGAAGAATCTGCTTTGCGGAACTCGATGTGATCGAGCAGCATGAGTGAGCCATCATCTAATTTTTCAGGTGAAAACAATCCCCATGTCGAGGTGAATTGCATGGTTTTGCCAAGAACAGGTTCTTCAAAACGTAAATCTTGGCGCCAGCGAGTGTGGAGAGCGTTGAGTTCTTGACGATTCATGGCGTTGGATTTCCGTTATGGCAAAAGCAGATGTTGATTTGATGCGTATGATAAACGATTTGGCAGTAAGCTGGAAAATTAGTGCGGCTTGTTCAGAAGAAACAAAAAAAACCGTGCAAAATCATCCTGACTTTGCACGGTTTTTTTCACAACGCTCTGGGTGTATTTTACGTTTGCCATACACTCGGCATGGGTTACGTTGTCTTTTTTATAACCACGGTATGCATCTCCCCCTTTGGTGATCCTTACCGATGTTCCTATGCTGCATGGTGATAATCTGACTATTGGCTCCTTATTAAAAGTAGTCAATATCGTCATTTTTCGTAAGCATTAACGGACAAAATTGAACTTATTTTGTGACTTGATAATCAATAATCACGGGTGAATGATCGCTAAATCGCGTATCTCGATAAATAGATACATTTTTTATCTGGTCGCGCCAATCTGGAGAGGCAATTTGATAATCAATCCGCCAACCCACATTTTTTGCCCATGCTTGGCCGCGATTCGACCACCACGAATATTCTTCGGCGTTTTTGTTCAATTCGCGGAAGGAATCGATGTAGCCGAGGGTAAACACATCGTCCATCCACGCGCGTTCGTGTGGCAAGCAGCCAGAGTTGCCGATATTGCCTTTCCAGTTTTTGAGATCAATGTCTTTGTGGGTAATATTGACATCGCTACAGAAAATCACTGAGCGATTTTCATCACGCCAAGATTTAAAAATCGGTAGCATGTTGTGGATAAATTCGTCTTTGCGCGCTTGAGCCAATTCTGAGCTAGAACCTGACGGAATATAGACCGAAGCGACATCAAATGTTTTACCATTCACTTCAAAGGTGGCAATGGTGCAACGACCTTCGGTGTCGCAGAGATCAAAACCTAAACCGTCTTGGACTTTGACAAAAGGCAGGCGACTGTAAATGGCGGTGCCTGCATAACCTGCTTTTTCGGCAGGGAATAAATGGGTGTGCCACAGCGCAGGTTTATGGCTCTCTAACCACTGATGCTCTTGCAAACGGGTTTCTTGCAGACAAATGATGTCAATGTCGGACGCATCGAGCCATTCAATAAATCCTTTGCTCGCGGCGGAGCGTAATCCGTTGGCATTCAGTGAAACGATGCGGATTAAACCTGTTTCCTTTGCTATCATTGCGCTATCCTCAACCGTATTTAGTATTTGCTACATTACTTTGCTTTTTGCATTAATCATGCGCTACAAGCTCACCCCAAATTGGAGAATATCATGTCGTCATCTCAACCTTCGCCGCAAAAATTTACTGTACATGGGCTGATTGAGTTGGCACTGCAACGTGGGGTGCTTAAATTTGGTGAGTTTACCCTAAAGTCAGGTCGAATTAGTCCTTACTTTTTCAACGCAGGTTTGCTGAATGACGGCGAAGCGTTGTCACTGCTTGCCAGCGGTTATGCCCAAAAAATGATGGCAAGCGAAGACGTCGGCGTGTTGTTTGGTCCAGCGTACAAAGGCATTCCATTGGTTGCGGCGACTGCAAGTGCGCTGTGGCATGAACATGGCGTGAACGTGCCATGGGCGTTTAACCGTAAAGAAGTGAAAGATCATGGCGAAGGTGGTTTGCTCGTCGGCGCACCCGTGTCGGGTCAGCGCGTGTGGATTGTTGACGACGTGATTACTGCGGGCACAGCGATTCGTGAAGTGATGAATGTGTTGAACCAAGCAGGTGCAAAAGTGGCTGGCGTTTTGGTTGCGCTTGATCGTCAAGAACGTGGTCAAGGTGCGCTGTCAGCGATTCAGGAAATTGAAGCGCAATATGGCATTCCTGTACAAGCGTTGATGACGATGACGGATTTGATGAATTATTTGAAGAAAGAAAATCGCACTGAAGATTTAGCGCGTATGCAAAGCTATCGCGCTGAGTTCGGCATTGTTGATCCTGCTCATGGCGGCGATCCGTTGCAACGTGGTTTGTTTGATGAAGTGAAGGTTTAAGGGGTAAGTCAAAAGCAAAATCCCTCCCAACCTCCCTTTGTTAAAGGGAGGAGCTTTTCTATTTTGGCGTAGCCAAAGTGGCTCCCTCCTTAGGAAAAGGAGGGTTGGGGAGGATTTGCTTTTGATCTTTTTCTTTCTAAGCAAAAACCAAAGTTCACTGAGCCTGTCGAAGTGAGCACGCAAACTTCATTAATTTGCGTATCCCCACACATTTCGACAGGCTCAATGAGCTATTTTGTGGTTTTGATTTTTGAAACGAAAAGATTTGAATTATTAATAAATTAAATAGGTTGAAGCATATGCGTGTTTTAGTGGTGATGGATGCGATTGAAAATATCAACATCAAGAAAGACACGACTCTCGCGATGATGTGGGCGGCGAAGCGTCGCGGACATACTTTGGGTTATGTGCTGCAAAGTGATTTATTCATTAATAATGGCAAAGCGTTTGGTTTGGTTAAACCACTCGATGTTTTCGAAAACACGAAAGACTTCTACAAACTGGGCGAAACGGTGCGTGAATCGCTTGCCAGTTACGACGTGATTTTGATGCGTAAAGATCCGCCGTTTGATATGAATTTCGTTTATACGACGTATATTTTGGAGCAGGCCGAGCGTGAAGGCGCGTGGGTGGTGAATCGTCCACAGAGCTTGCGTGACTGCAACGAAAAACTCTTCGCGACGCAATTCCCTGAGCTGATGGTGCCA
>CAYJUB010000099.1:0-7115 GCA_964373145.1 uncultured Moraxellaceae bacterium | reverse complement strand
TGCCATCGAATTTCTTGCTGATAAACCCTGCACAGCGGCTAGCGATATTGACCACTTTACCGACCAAATCACTGTTTACTTTCAGCGTAAAATCCTCGAGATTCAGGTCAATATCTTCAACCGTATCCGACAATTTACTTGCAAAGTAATAGCGCAAATATTCAGGATTGAGATGTTCTAAATAGGTTTCGGCTTTAATGAATGTGCCGCGCGATTTGCTCATTTTTTCTTTATTAACGGTCAAGAAACCATTAGCAAAAATCGCTGTTGGCGTGCGATAACCCGCGCCTTCCAACATTGCTGGCCAGAACAAAGAATGGAAATAAACGATGTCTTTACCAATGAAATGATACAGCTCAGTCGTGCTGTCTTTGGCAAAGTACTCATCAAAGTTCAGGTCATGACGCTTGCTACACAGATGCTCAAAACTCGCCATATAACCAATCGGCGCATCGACCCATACGTAGAAGTATTTATTCGGCGCATCAGGAATTTCAAAGCCGAAATACGGCGCATCACGCGAAATATCCCAGTCGGTCAAACCTGACTCAAACCATTCACCGAGTTTATTGCTAATGCTGCTTTGCAAACGACCTTCTGCGAGCGTCCAATCTTGAAGGAACTCGGTGAAGTGCGGCAATTGAAAGAAGTAATGCTCGGATTCTTTCTCGACTGGCACAGCGCCGCTCAAGGTTGAGAACGGATTTTTCAGTTCGGTCGCGTTGTAAGTTACGCCGCACACTTCGCAAGAGTCGCCATATTGATCTTTTGCGCCGCACTTCGGACATTCACCTTTGATGAAACGGTCGGCGAGGAACAAGCCTTTTTCTGGATCAAACAATTGGCGCACAGGACGCGCAGTGATATGTCCTGCATCTCGATTCGCAAGATAAATCTCGCGTGAGCGTTTGCGATTTTCTTCGCTATGCGTTGAATGGTATTGATCAAACGCCACATAAAAACCCGCAAAATCACGCTCATGTTCGCGTTGAACTTGGGCGATTTGCTGTTCTGGGGTCACGCCATTGGCTTCGGCTTTAAGCATAATTGCGGTGCCGTGCGCGTCATCGCCACAAACGTAAGTGACTTGATGACCTTGCGAACGCATGGCGCGCACCCAAATATCGGTTTGCACATAACCAACCAAATGACCTAGATGAATCGGGCCATTGGCGTAGGGCAATGCGCTGGTGACAAGGATTTTACGACCCGTTTTTGCAACATAGTTTGCGGGTTTGTTTGCAGCTGCAACATTCGTCGACACGGAACTTTACTCATATTTATTACCAATATGTCTAATATAGCAAAACTAAGCTTTAATCGCCTGTGCTATTGCGGCTGGAAGTTGATAAAATTAGCGCCAATCGCAATTAAGTCTCGCTAAAAAGCGTCTCAGGAAATCCTCATGCTCGACAAAATCAAAAACCTTTTTGCCCAAACACCCGATATCGGCACGTCGACGCAAAAAGCTGAAGCAAACGCAGTCGAGCCAACTGATGCACTGATCCAAGACGTACTCGTCGCGACACTGTTTGATGGCTCAAACCAGACCATCGCATCAGCTGTGACCAAAACCGAGCTGACAGACCGCATTCTCAATCTGAATATTAAGCTGCCTATTGGCTTTAAAGGCGACCCACAAGCTTTGCATGATCAATTGGCAAATGCTTTGGAACTGATTGGCGTTCAAGAAGTGAACCTGCATCTGATACAACAAAAAATCTCTGGTGATGCCAAACCAGCTCAACCGCCTGTTGCCCCAGAAAATAAATTGCCTGTCGTCACCGATGCTAGCGCACCTGTGCAAACTTCGACGCCAACGCGTCCTGTACCGCCAAAACAAACCGAATTGAAAGCACATCCACGCATTCGTCACATCATCGTTGTGGCGTCAGGCAAAGGCGGTGTGGGTAAATCCACGACTGCGGTCAATCTTGCCCTCGCTTTGCTTAAAACGGGTGCGAAAGTCGGCATGTTGGATGCGGATATTTATGGCCCAAGCATTCCGACGATGCTTGGCATAGCTGGCAAAACACCGCTGATTGAAAATGATCAATTTGTTCCGCTATCCGCGCATGGCTTGGCGGTGTTGTCGATTGGCAATCTCACGGGCGATGATAATACGCCAATTGTGTGGCGCGGCCCGAAAGCAACTGGCGCTTTGATGCAATTGTTTGGTCAAACCAATTGGCCTGAACTGGATTATTTGGTGATTGATATGCCGCCGGGCACTGGCGACATTCAACTGACACTAGCGCAGCGCATCCCTGTTTCTGGCGCGGTCATCGTCACGACACCGCAACACATTGCCCTGTTAGATGCGCAAAAAGGTATTGAGCTATTCAATAAAGTAAATATTCCCGTGCTGGGCGTGATTGAAAATATGGCGCTGCATGTGTGTAGCGAATGCGGTCATATTGATGAGATTTTTGGTGCTGGAGGCGGTGAAAAATTGGGCGCGCAATACCATGTGCCGCTGCTGGGTAAACTGCCTCTGACCAGTTCAATTCGTATCAATGCTGACACTGGCAATCCAAGTGTCATCGCAGGTGATGATGCCGCACCGCTCTATCAGCAAATTGCGTTGAATGTGATTAAGGCTGTTGAGAAGTTAGGTGAAGTGCATGCTAGGGATGATAAGAGGATTTTTTAAGAAATGTAAAACCCTTGCAATCAAGCCCATATTAAGGACTTTCGCTTCCAGAAATGAAAGTCCTTACAAACCAAACAAGATCATTGATACCCATCAAAATTATCTGGAACATTTATTATTTCCTGATAGATTTCCTCAGGAGAAAAATCAGACACACTCTCTAAAAGGTCATTTATTTTCATTTTTACTAAAAAACCAGTTCTTGGATTAAATAACTCAAAATCCTCAAACTCATATTGTTTTGAAAAATTATTCAAAGCCAAATAGAAAATTACTTGCTTAAAATCCGAAGAATTAAATTTTCTATCTCCAGATTTTATCTCACATAATGTTTTATCAAAAACCAAATCACAAAAACACGATTTTATAGCGCCACTTCCATTTATCAACGGGTTAAAAAGCACTTGTCTAGACCCATAAATATTTATCAACCTATCAGACATCGTTCTAATGATTCTTTCATTATTAGCATCAAGCTCATATTCAGAAACACTATTTCTCGGCAAAAATTTCAATCTATCAAAACTTTTAGAAAGAGCATCTTCAATTCTTAAGGATGGCTGCTCAAGGAGAACAAACGCTGCTTCACTATTTATTGACCTAAAACGAGGCTCTTCAGAAAACTCCAATGGCTTAAAAACTCTCTCGACGCCGCCTTTATTTAATGAAGAAACGAATGAATTGAGCCACGGCGTAGTTTTCGTCCAAAAGGACTGATATGAAGAAACAAATTCATGTGCGCCTATCATAGCGGAATTTTCCAGTCTTTCTTTGTGGTCACATTATTTGCAGCCCAGTCCCTTGCTACGAGTTCTATTTTACTAAAACTACTCTTCCAATATTCACGCCAATGGCTACCTTCATCACCTAGCACATAGGATGCAACAATACATGCAATCCTTTCATTTCTTGGCATGATTAAAAATGATTGCCTATGATTTGAAAGCCAATGGTGCTTTCTAAGATTAATCATAGAGTAGACACAGTTAACTCTTACAATAGGACTTGTTGATTTCGTATAAATACTATCAATGGTTTGCTCTGCAATCTCAAGACTAGACTTCGACAGCAACCGCGCTACAAATGCAAGATTATTATCAGGAGATGTTATATAAGAATTCTCATCCACAAGACTACAAATTCGTTCAATAATCTTTTCTTGATCAATCAACGGAGCATCTAGCAGACATTTCGAGAACGTCATCATAACTTGAGGAAAAATTGGATAAAATAATTTTACATTATCTATAATCATCAATAATGCCAAGCCAAGCTTTTCGCTTTCAAGCAAGGTTATCGCATTCAGCAATTGCCGACCCAAGGCAAAATGCAACTTACTTTTCCTTAACTCAATCCGTAAAAGATCTAAAATATCAAAGCCATCCAGCTTTCTCTTTAACTCATCATAATCATCTTTTGCAGTAGGTGAATACGGATCAAAATATAAATTTAAGCTAAGAAATTTTGCCTTCTTTATATCGTCCTCATTTGTCGAATCCGCCAAACCGAGTAGGTTCTTTACTTGTGAGGAATACTCTGAATTTGACAAAATTTGAGTTTTAGATTTTTGAAGTGACAAGCCTTCATTTTTCAATAAGAACTCCGCACTTTGGCTTAGAATTCTATGCGCATCACCTTCGGACTTGGCAAAAAGGACGAAATCATCGACGAATCGGACAAATTTGACTCTTTTCGTATTGAGATAATTATCAAACGACGTCAATAAGGCTTCCGCCAAAAGTCTTGCAGCATTCCCCCCAACAGGCAACCCATATGAGGTGTTACCTGCTAAGCCTTGCAGGATAGTTACAATTTTTTTAACCGCATCATTTCCTGGAGCTAATCTTTTTAAATTATTCTCAAGCCTGTGGTGATAAATTCTTGTGTAGAAATCCGAAATATCGATTTTTACTACAAAAGGATAATCATTCGAATCAGATATTAATTGAGACTGCTCAATGAAACTCCTCCAACCATATTTTTTATCAAACAAGGTACACTTTTCTTCGTTTGCATCAAATCGATACGAATGAATTACATTCTTACTTTTTGCCAAGCGAAAGACTTCAATCTCTGGAGCTATTTTGATTACACACGAAAGAAGGTATGCATTCCAGATAGGATCAATTTGAGTAGCCCACCTAAAACCCAAATTCCCTGTTGGAATACATGCAGATTGCTTTTCTATTGGATACTCGTTTGAAAATTTCAGAAAGTCCGCATCAATATATTTCAATATTTCTTCAACCTCTTTTGTACGGTCAAAGAAAATAAGATTTTCTATAGGGAACGGAAAAATATCAGTATCACCGAAAATTGAAATATTTTTAATTGCAAACTCATGGCTATTCAATTTTTATCCTTTTTTAAAATTTTAATTCGTTAAGCCTAATATCATGCATCAGCAATGGAATCATTTCCATTTATTTTCAAAGCTAAAAGACATCGTGGAGCCATTCACCCCATTAACCGCCCTATCAACAGCGGCACAGCCGTTTCAGTCCGCAAAATTCTTTGCCCCAAACTCACCGACTGACAACCACTTTTTTCCAACAAATCAATCTCAAATGGAATAAAACCACCTTCCGCACCCACCACCAACACACACGGCGTCGTCAACCCAATTGGCGCAACCGCTGTCGCATAAGGATGCGCAACAATCGCAGTCTTACCTTGAACCAACGCAGGCAACTCATCCTCCACAAACGGACGAAAACGCGGACGCAACTCAATCACAGGCGCAACCGTATCACCCGCCTGCTCAAGCCCCAGCACCACAATTTGCTGCAACTCATCAAACACCTGACTCTGCCAATAACTCTTTTCCACACAACGACTATTCAGCAAAACCAACCGTTCCACACCCATCGTCACCGCATCCATAATCAACCGACGCAACACCAACGGTCGCGGCAACGCCAAAACCAACGTCAGTGGAATCTTTGCAGGCGGCGGCGTATCAAGGATCAAATGACTAAAAGACACACTTTCTGGCGTGATCTCAGCAACTTGAGCACTTCCCTTCAAACCATCCCGCACGCCTACTTTGATCGAATCGCCGACCTTTAGATTGAGCGTTTGATGAATGTGTTTTAAGCGGCGAGCATCGGTAATTGTGGCTTGATGGTTTTCATCGGATTGCAAATCATCTTGTTCGAGGAGGAGTAAATTCATATTTTTTCTAATGGTTTATACAGTTGATGTCAGCAAGTCATCAACTAAATTAAGCTGACGTTTGAGCGCACCTTGATTGGCTTTCATCACTGCGAGAGCAGCACTTGATGCATCCTCACATTGCGCTTCGCTTAGCAACCAATCACGCCAAACTTGCATGACGGCATCGGCATTATTGACCTGAATCAACGCGCCAGCTTCTTTTAATAACTCAACAATCTGCGCAAAATTAAACGTATGCGAACCCATCACTACAGGCACGCCAAGACTTGCTGCCTCTAACGGATTATGACCGCCTGTTTCAGACAATGAACCGCCAACAAACGCCACTTTGGACAGCGCATACCAAGTCCACATTTCGCCCATGCTATCGGCAAGGAAAACCGAAGTTGTAGGATTCCCAGCTTGATTTAACGAACGTCGCGTATAACTAAACCCTTGTTCTTCAATCAACGCTGCGACCCGATCAAACCGCTCCGGATGACGCGGCGCAAGGATGAGCAATGCTCGTGGAAACTCGGCATGCAAGGCTTTAAATGCCGTCAGAATCTCTTGTTCTTCTGGCTCATGCGTACTCGCCGCGAAAAGCACAGGACGACCTTCAAGTTGCCAATCGAGCTTAAGTTTTTTCGCCAGTTCCAAACTCGCTTCAGGCGCGGTTAAATCAAATTTCAAACTGCCCGTCACAACCACTTTGCTATCAGCGGCACCCAGTCCAATGAAACGATTCGCGGTATCTTGATCTTGCGCAGCAATGCGAGTGAGGTGTTCAAGCATTGGCTTAACCAAGCTGGTAAAGCGCGCATATCCTTTCGCAGAACGTTTCGAAAGGCGTGCATTCATCAGCATGGATGGAATTTTACGCTGGTGCAAAATCGCCAACAGATTCGGCCAGATTTCCGTTTCGATCAACAGCAACGCGCGTGGATGATGAAGATCAATAAACTCACTCATCAAACTTGCAGTGTCAATCGGAAGGAATTGTTGTTCTAATTGATTTTTTTGAATATCATTAGCAAACAGAGTTTTCACCCGCGCTGCGCCTGTTCGCGTAGTATTCGTCACCAACACAGGCAAACCCATATTCAGTAAATGCTGAATGATCGGTTGCGCCGCATTGGTTTCGCCAACGGAAACAGCATGAATCCAAACGGGATTTTTTAACTTTGCAGCAGGAAGCTTGCCGAAGCGTTGCGCGACTTCGAGCGAATAATCTGGCTCATGTCGCGAACGCAGAAAAACGCGCAGTCGATAGAGCTGCGCGATGATGGCGAGCAACAGTGAGTAC
>CAYJUB010000098.1:0-7141 GCA_964373145.1 uncultured Moraxellaceae bacterium | reverse complement strand
GTTAGAAATTGAGGATTTGACAACGTTTGTTCTGCAAGTATCGCAGTAAAATGCTCTAGGGCACAGGTTGCCGCAAGATTAATCATTTCAATGGGCGCAAAAGGCTTTACCAAAAAACGCGCTTTCAACACCGTCGCGGTTGCCTGCTCCATCCACGCCATATCGTCATAGCCAAACTCGCTAAACTTCATATTCAGGGCATGATGTTCTTTGGAGTGCATCGCTTCTTGACCAATAAATGCACTAATCTGCGCTTGCAGATCAGCATTATGAGCAATATTTGGATGTTTACGGACTGCACGAACGCTATCAACAAAAAAACGCTCACCGAAAGGAAAAAATGCAGAAAGCGCCGTCATGAAATGCGTCATACCCACATCATTATTGAACCAATATCGTTTAATTTGCGTAAAGTCGAAGTCCATACGACGAACAGGGAAACGGTTAGTAGACAGATCTTGAATGACCGTCATTATGATTGTCCTTAAAGTAATAAAAGAATCTGAAAATTCTTAATGAGTCCTGAATGCTCCACTTGATGTGAACATTATTCAGCCGAATAGTATATTTCGAATAATTATTAAGCAAGCAGATGGCTGATTTCAACCGATCACCCAGCATCGACGCTCCACTTGCGCAAAGCCCAATAAACAAGAGCTTAATGCTTGTCTCCTTCCCCTCAGGGGGATGAGCTAGGATCAGCCCCTAGCGCAAGACGGAGCGATAGCGAAGTAAGGGATGGGGGTGCTTTGACTTTAAAATCAAAAGTAAAAGCTGGATGGATTGACGAAAAAACCCATGATTTAATTGGGTCACGTGCGATGGGTTTCGTGTTCTAACTATCCTGCGCTTACTATGTTTTCTTATTCTTAAATCATCATAAATGATATTCAAACAATCTGACTCTTTATCTATTACACGGCAACACGTACTTCTACTTGGCAATCACTTGCTGGCAATAAACGATCATACTCTTTCTTCACAACGGCATAACATTCACAAGACCGTTTCTCCAATCCGATTCTGTCTAGAATCGTAATATGTCCGCGCACGTAACTGATCAATCCAGCAGTCTGCAACTTGAGCGCTTCTGCCGTCACGCCTTCGCGACGAACACCCAGCATACTTGCGATCAACTCTTGGGTCATCATCAACTCATGATTGGGCAGACGATCCAAACTGAGCAACAACCAACGACACAATTGCTGATCAATCGAGTGATGCCGATTGCAAACCGCAGTTTGCGACATCTGAGTAATGAGTGCTTGAGTATATCGCAGTAACAAGCTCATCAAAGGGACACAGCGACTAAATTCGCGTTGTAAACATTGGGCATTCAGTCGATACGCTTGGCCTGCGCTATAGACCACTGCACGACTTGTCGTGGAATCACCACCCATAAACAAAGAAATACCAACGATGCCTTCATAACCCACCACCGCGATTTCGGCAGAAGAGCCATTTTCCATGACATAAAGTAAAGAAATGATCGCGGTTATGGGAAAGTACACATATTTTATATCGGATTCACACAGGACTAAACCTAGCGGTAAGTCAATAAATTCAAGTTGTGATTGTAATATTTGCCATTCAGTGAAAGGTAAGGCGGCCAGCAGTTTATTCTGCCTCGGATCAGGTAATTTATTCATGATGAATTGCCATTAAATAAATCTACGCCATATGTATAAAACACCGTAGAGAGTACTACCGACAGAACTGTTGTTCCGACATCAGACTCCTCTAGGAGATGACTTTCGTGAATATTGACTGCCTTTTTAAGCGCGATGTATTGTTCTTCTTGTGTCGACATGGCATTACTCGCCTTATTATTTGTATACGTAGACATAAATCCATCGCTTGAAGCCTCTGCTACTCAGATCAATAGCATCAACCACATCACTGATTGGATTTACCCTCGCTGAACATCCCTGCTCGTTCAAGCAGAATAGCGGTCTTATCCAATCGCAGTCTGTGCGGTAGCAGACATAGAGCCTGACAAGCCCATGTCTTTATGTAATCCATCGATTGAACGCGAATACCCGTTTTTTTATTTTGACAATTGAGCTGCTGGCAGCAAGCGTGCGTATTCAGCGGTAATCACGCCATAACACTCACACGCTCGTTTGGCTAAATCTTCCCTGTCCAACACCGTAATCCGCCCATTGACGTAACTGATCAATCCAGCGTTCTGTAATTTTAATGCGCCTTCAATCACGACTTCGCGATTAACACCCAACATATTGGCAATCAGCTCCTGCGTCATGGTTAACTCATTGCCATCGACACGATCTAAACTGAGCAACAACCAGCGACACAATTGTTGATCCATCGAGTGGTGTCTATTACACGCCGCCGTCTGCGCGGTTTGCGCAATCAGGGCTTGGGTAAACCGCAGCATAAGATGCATCAATGGCGCAGACTGACTAAATTCTTTCTTCAATATTTCCGCTTTTAACCGAAATGCCTCGCCTGCACTTTGCACCACCGTTCGCGTGGTAGTAGATTCCCCACCCAAAAACAAAGCGACACCCACCACGCCCTCATTACCCACGTCTGCAATTTCTGTTGAATCGCCGTTTTCCATCACATAAAGCAAAGAGATGATTGCCGTCGTCGGAAAATACACATGAGAGAGGATACATCCCGTTTCGCAGATGACCTGAGCCAGCGGTAGATCAACCCTTTCCAATTGCGGCAGTAATATCTGCCATTCCGCTTCTGGCAGCGCGGCAAGCAATCGATTATTTCTTGGATCAGGATAAGTGGTCATCTAAATCTCCATGGCAGGGCAATACATGGTGAATCGTGTATGCACACGATATCATTGATATTTCCCTCCACCAGTCATTCATACTTTTTAGGTCATGATAGGTTATGTGATAGACGTGAAATGGGGTCTTGAGCAGTGCAATCTGTCATTTTTATTATTCGTTTTCTGAATTGCCTTGTCCGTGCGGTAGCGCACAGACACCGTGGGTGATGTAAGCCTCTAATGTGAGCCAAGATCATAGTATGTCAGTCGATGCCACTGTTATTTAGAACTCTATCAATAGCGTCTATACAGTTTTCAACGGTGATGATCATAAGCACTCATTTTCACACTTTTTTGCTTATTGGCTTTCAGATTCCTCTCCATAGAGTGAACGATGTCATGTCTATTGAACAAACAAAATACGCGGTGGTGAGTACAGAAAACGAATTCGAGATTCGCGACTATGAGCCTCATATCTTGGCTGAGTCGATTGTGGTTGGCGCATTGGATTATGCTGCAAATGCAGCATTCTACAGCCTGTTTCAGTTCATCTCAGGTGACAACTTACCGTGTGCTGAGCTTGAAAAATCAATGCCTATCTCTCAAAAGGATATGAATAAAAGAATCAAAATGACTTCGCCAATCTGGCTTCGCGCAGGGATCGGCAACTGGGCAGTCAGATTTATGATGCCTACCTCATATACGCTGGAAAACCTTCCGCAACCGATGAATTTTAGAGTCACACTATGCAAAGTACCCGCACAAAGAATGGCGACCGTCCGTTACTCAAGTTTCTGGGCGGAAAAATCTTATCTCAAAAATAAGATCACACTTGAATCATGGATTAAAAAAGTAGGCCTGACCACGATGGGTGATCCAATCTGGGCTCGCTACAATCAGCCTTTTATGCCTTGGTTTTGGCGACGAAATGAAGTCCTTATTCCGATAGGATTGACAGCTCACTAATTTTTATAATAGTGTTTATTACTGCATGATAAAAAATCATGCAGTAATAATTTTTAGAAAAAATCTATTGCAACTAAAACCACAACACTCCAATATATTAATTCTTTCAATTAATTACACAAATAAAATTACTTTAAATATATTTAGACAGAATCAAATATAAAAAACTAGATTAAATAATGAAATCTCAATCATAAACCAAGAAATCTAACGGAAGAAAAAATAAGCTACCACCAATATAATTCCTGGCACACCCAATAACCACGCAATAAGATACTTCCCCATTTTAGTTTCTCCAGATCATTCCATTTATTGAAATCAATAAATTCAAAAACTTATATTAATTTCAGAATGAACCTTATCGTAAAAAAACTCAACAGACAATTAAAAATATCGCGTAAAGATTTGTACATAATTCACTCAAAATATTTAAGTAATTTAACCACTACAATCATATTTTTAATAATAAAAAACAAAATCCATATTAATAATAACTTTACACTTCTATTACATCACTGACGCAACTCCACCCCAAACCACCCTCAATACGTTAATAACGATTAAAAATAGACAGAAGTACAGGCAATTAACCACAAGAATGCTTTAGGTAAAAAATCTATAGCCAATTACTCTAATCATCAGCGCTTTTATGCTGAACACTGAACGAGAAACGATTAAGTTTTTTTTCGTAATGATTATACAAATAATCATTCACAATTTTTACTTCAAAATAAGCGTTATGGAGAATGAATCATGAATAACTCACGCATTGATGAAATGGATCGTCAACAAATTAAGAAGATGTCTGATGCGGCCAAGGCCGATTTAAATGCGGATATGATTACTGGTGAACCGGGTTCTCATCCCATTGGGACAACAGTCGGTGCTCTAGGAGTTGGAGCCGTTGGTGCAGTGACTGGCGCAGCGGTAGCGGGTGCAGCGGTTGGCTCAATCGGTGGACCATTAGGCGCATTGGCTGGCGCTGCAGTGGGTACGATCATCGGCGGTTTTGCAGGTCATGCGGCTGGGGAAAAAATTGATCCAACCCATGAAGGCGCTTACTGGCGAGAAGCTCATCGTTCAGCACCGTATTATCAGTCAGGTCAGGATTATGAACGCGACTATAAGATCGCTTATCAACTCGGCTATGATGCGCGAGCTGAACACGGTGAAGCAACTCACTTCGATGACATTGAAGATAAACTACATCTGGAATGGGAACGCACTAAAGGTGACTCGCAACTGACTTGGGAACAAGCGAAGTCCGCTGCCAAAGATGCTTGGAACCGCCTAAGTTAGTCGTTGCTAATGTCTTTTGGATAGGTATATAGATTTCGATATCGCCAGAATCTAACGTAAACCGTAGTCTGTTCTGTAACGCACAGACTACGTGCATCAATAACCGTATATTGAATCGTCAAATTGGATATATTTCTTATTTTGAGATTCATATGGCAAGGCTTAATCATCAAGAAAAAGCTGCTCGGCATTTAGTATTGGCAGCCCATCACCTCCTCCAAGCACGTGAAGCTCTGCAAGCAGGGAATCATCTAAAAGCGCTCTATCATGCGGATCTTGCCGAAGAGCAAGTTCAATCTGCTGAGACTCATCAAACCGATATGAAGAGAATAGAAAAAACGGAAAATATCACGTTAATCTGTTGACGATCATTTCATCATTCGCGATCAATGCATTCAAAACGCTCGACCGATTGAAGGCATTTTTTATTCGCGTAGATACTTGTTAAAGAAAGCGATGGTTCTGTCCCACGCTAATTTTGCCGCAGCTTCATCATAACGCGGTGTCGTATCGTTATTAAATCCATGTTGAACATTCGGATAAATAAACGCTTCATAACGCACGCCTGCTGTTTTCAGCGCAGTCTCATAGGCAGGCCAACCCGCATTGATTCGTTCATCCTGCCCTGCGTATTGAATCAGCAAAGGACTCTTGATTTTAGCCACATCCGACGCGGGTGGCTGTGCACCATAGAAGGGAACTGCCGCAGCGAGATCAGGCACTTGTGTCGCCAGGAAATTGGCAATTCCGCCGCCATAACAAAAACCAACCACGCCGACTTTGCCATTGCCTTCAGGCAATGTTTTTAAATAGGCTTCGGCTGCCAAGAAATCTTGCTTGGTTTTGGTCTGATCAAGTTTGGAAAATAAATCGCGTGCCTGGTCTTCGTCATCAGGGTAACCGCTCAACGGCGTCAGCGCATCAGGTGCAAATGCAATAAAATTAGCCAAGGCGAGCCGCCGCACAATATCTTCGATATGAGGGTTCAAGCCGCGATTTTCATGAACAACCAGAACGGTTGGTAATTTCTTTGAAGCGCTAGCAGGTGCTGCGAAATAACCCTTAATTTTGCCATAACCGTTGGGTGAAGCCACCTCGCGATAACTGGTTTTAATTCGCGTATCGTCTTTCGCCACTTGATTCGCCTCAGCGAAGTTCGGGCTGAGTGCCGCTAAAAAACCTGTCGCGGTTGCTCCCGCAATGGCATATTGACCTGCTCGATCAAGGAAGTCTCGACGACTAATACCACCATGCACAAATTGATCAAACAGTTTGAGCACATCTGCTGGAAAATCTTCTGCTGTTTTTCTATTGATAGGTTGATGGTTTTCCACGATCAAACTCCCCAAAAAGATACGTTCTACACGCAACATAAAATAGAAACTGTCACAGTGCCACCAATCATTCCTGCTAAGTTTTTTCTGACGGGTTATAACAATTTCAATGCCCGCGTAATGATTAAAGAGAATGCCAAATTTTGTTGATCGTTTCATGATACTGCATTCAGTTTGGAACACACTGATTAGAGCAAGGTGACTATACATCCGACTTCAAACGTTTCATTGTGATGATTACGTTTCTCAATTGTGACATTCACTTTACAAATATTCACCGCCAACCCGGCCCAGACACACAGAATACTTTAGCGCATGAGTCATGTAGATCTTCTTTTAACGTCCTTCAATCGCATGCTACAATAGCGCACTAAATTTGAAATACCGCTGAATTGACGGTGCAACTGCAAAGTGCACTGTAAGACGCTGCAGGAGAGACTGAGTCGCTTTTGCATCACAGCGCCGAAGGAGCAACCACCCCGGAAACTCTCAGGCAAAAGGACTGTAGCGTCAATCGAAAATCTGGAGAGAGGCAGTTCGACTGCCCACCGAAGGGGAAGGTATCGGCAATCGCCGGTGCCGAAGCTCTCAGGTACCGTGACAGATGGGGTGATCCGCTGAAATTTATTTCGGCTTTTACGTCAACCCGTTTTTTTGCTCATAGGTACGCTATGCCTCATATTCTCGTGATCGGCGCTGGTATTACTGGCGTCACAACTGCCTATTCCTTATCCCAATTGGGTTATCAAGTCACTGTTTTAGATCGTCATCTCTATCCTGCAATGGAAAC
>CAYJUB010000097.1:0-7164 GCA_964373145.1 uncultured Moraxellaceae bacterium | reverse complement strand
CGAATTGGAGTTAAGTCCAAAAGGGTTTATTGACCCAGAAGACTATTGACGGATGGTCTTCTTGGTTTACTGGGTGTGGAATCGGCATGCTCTCAATTCTACTTTGTGTTTGAGGTGTGAAAAATAATAATTTGGTAGTTTGTTGATTGAGTCGACAGGGTATGGTTTTTTGTGACGAACTGCTCGTTTTCTGACTTGTTATATCTTACTATTTTATATATCAATTTGCATTTTTGGTTTTTGCTTTTTGTTACGTTTGAACTGATCCAACCATTTGATTGTTCATCATTAAATGGTATGTATAGTAGATGTGAAAAATAGCGCTAAGTTGTTGCTACGAATGGTATTGCGTAGATCTGTAAAAGTGAAGTACCATGGTGTGACTTGATGTGGATTCTAGTGGCTTAAAGTATAAATAGTGTTAAGCGGTTTGGGTTGTTGCGGATTTACAGACTAATTGAAATATTAAAATTTAATGGAGCGTCAAATGGCTATAATTAATGGAACTAATGTGGGCGAGACCCTAGCAGGAACTTCGGGCGACGACGAGATCAATGGTCTCGACGGGAATGATACGCTCAATGCTAATGCGGGCAACGATATTCTAACAGGCGGATTGGGAAACGACATTCTACAGGGTGGAGAAGGTTCGGATAACTATGTCTTCAATTTGGGTGACGGAAACGACACCATCAATAATTCGCAGACAGTGGCTGCGAACGATCAACTTGTTTTAGGTGCGGGATTTACTGCTGCAGATGTAGTACTGAATAGACAAGGTTCTGATTTAGTTATCACTTTTCTCAATAGCTCTACCGACAGTGTTCGTGTTTCAAATCATTTCAGTACTCCAAGCAGTGAGTTGCTGACCATTCAGTTTAGCGATGCAAGCACGATGGTCATCGCGACTACTGCAGTGACTAATACGATTTTCAGTACGGGCGGTGCGGGTAATGATAACTTGCAAGGCTATGCAGGCATAGATTTCATGTCGGGTAATGATGGCGTTGACACATTGTCAGGTTTTGCGGGTAACGATAAACTTGATGGTGGGTTGGGTGCAGATATCCTTAATGGCGGTCTGGGTGATGATACTTATATTGTTGATAATACTGGTGATGTTGTCACTGAAAACCTTAATGAAGGCATTGATACGGTTCAATCGAGTATCGCTCTTACGCTGAGTGCTAATGTTGAAAATCTGACTTTGACAGGCACTACCGCGATTAATGGTACGGGTAATGACCTCAGCAATATTATCACTGGGAATGCTGGAAATAACATTCTGGATGGTAAGGCGGGTAACGATGTTCTGGTTGGTGGGCTCGGTAATGACACTTATATATTGGATAGTACGAGTGATATCACCACTGAAGCATTAAATGGCGGTACTGATCTTGTCCAATCTTCAGCGAGTGTGACTTTGCGTGCCAATATTGAAAACCTGACCTTAACTGGTACAGATTCGATTTATGGTACGGGTAATGAGCTCGATAATGTCATCGTTGGGAATAGTGGTAATAACACTCTAAATGGTGGTGCGGGCGTTGATACGATGTCTGGTGGTGCGGGTGATGATACCTATGTAATTGATAATTCTAGCGATGTTGTTAGTGAAGGCGTCGCTGCTGGTACTGATACAATTCAAGCATCTCTAACTTATACGTTGGGATCAGACATCGAAAACCTAACGCTAACTGGTGTAGCTGCAATCAGCGGTACTGGTAATACGTTGAACAACACCCTGACTGGTAATGCTGGTGTTAATACGTTGACTGGTTTGGCGGGTAATGACTTGCTGAATGGATTGGCTGGTGCCGATACTTTGATTGGTGGCTTGGGTGATGATACATACGTTGTCGATAACGTGGGTGATGTTGTAACTGAAGCCGCGGCTGAAGGGACTGATCTTGTTCAATCTTCCATTACCTACACATTAGGTGCTAATGTTGAAAACCTGACTCTAACAGGTACAACGTCAACCAACGGCACGGGTAACTCTGGTAACAATACTTTAACGGGTAACAATGCTAACAATACTCTGAATGGTGGTGTTGGCGCCGATACGATGATCGGTGGCACGGGTAACGATATTTATGTTGTGGATAATTTGGCTGATGTTGTTACTGAAGGGGCGTTAGCAGGCACTGATTTGGTTCAGTCCAGCGTCAACTACACTTTAACGACTGATGTTGAAAATCTGACCTTGACTGGCTCGGCAATCAGCGGCACAGGTAATGATCTTAATAATGTTATTACTGGTAATGCTGGTAACAATATTCTTGATGGTTTGGTGGGTGCTGATACACTGATTGGTGGTTTGGGTGATGATACTTATATCATTGATAATGTTGGTGATATCATTACTGAAGCTGCAAGCGCGGGCACTGACCTTGCTCAGTCCAGCAGTAGCTACACTTTAGGTCTTAATGTTGAAAATCTGACCTTAACGGGCACTGCTGCAATCAATGCAACGGGCAATGCACTTAACAACACCCTGACAGGTAATGCTGGTAATAATACCCTGAATGGTGCTGCTGGTCTTGATACCATGATCGGTGGTGCGGGTGATGATATTTATGTTGTTGATAATGTTGGTGACGTAGTTACTGAGGCTACAGGTGAAGGTTCTGACCTCGTTCAATCTAGCCTGAACTATACTCTGGGTCTTAATGTAGAAAACCTGACCTTAACGGGAACTGCAATCAGCGGTACAGGCAATAGTGGTAATAATATCATCACAGGCAACGCCTCTAACAACATCCTTAATGGTGGTGTTGGCATTGATACTCTGATTGGTGGCACGGGTAATGATACCTATGTTGTTGATGATGCTGCTGATGTCGTCACAGAAGCCGCAAGTGCAGGCACTGATCTTATTCAATCCAGTGTCAGTTATACTTTGGCTCTCAATGTCGAGAACCTGACTTTAACGGGTACTGCCGCAATTAACGCTATTGGTAATACGCTCAACAACACCCTCACAGGTAACAGTGGTAACAATATCCTGAACGGTGGAACTGGCGGCGATACGATGATTGGTGGTTTGGGTGATGATACTTATGTCATTGATAACTTAGCTGATATTATCACTGAAGCAACATCCGCAGGCACGGACCTTGTCCAATCTGGCATCTCCTACACATTGGCGGTCAACGTTGAGAATCTGACGTTAACAGGCACAACAGCGATCAATGGTATAGGTAACGCACTGAACAATACCCTCACAGGTAACAGTGGTGGCAATATTCTTAATGGCGGTGCTGGTGCAGATACGATGATTGGTGGCTTGGGTAATGATACCTATGTCATTGACAACGTAGGTGATATTGTCACTGAAACTGCAGGTTCAGGTACTGATCTTGTACAATCGAGCATTAGCTACACGTTGACAACCGACGTCGAAGTCTTGACCTTAACTGGTACTACGGCGATCAACGCTACAGGTAATGCGCTAAATAATACCCTTAATGGTAATAGCGGTAACAATACTTTAGATGGTGGTGCTGGTCTCGATACGATGGTCGGTGGTGCGGGTGATGATACTTATATTGTTGATAACATCGGTGATGGTGTTACTGAGTCTGCATCTGCAGGAACTGATCTGGTTCAATCTAGTGTTACCTACACTTTGGCAACAAACGTTGAAAACCTGACTTTGACGGGTACTGCGGCAATCAACGCGATTGGTAATACTGTGAATAATACCCTCACAGGTAACACTGGTAACAATATCCTGAATGGCGGTGCTGGTCTTGATACCATGATCGGTGGCTTGGGTGATGATACTTACGTTGTGGATAATGCTGGTGATATTGTCACTGAAGCGGCTTCTGCAGGTACTGACCTTGTCCAATCTACTCTCGCTTACACCTTGGGTCTTAATGTTGAAAATCTGACCTTAACGGGTATTGCTGCAATTAACGGCACAGGTAATACACTGAACAACATCCTGACTGGTAATAGTGGTAATAACACCCTTGATGGTGGTGTTGGACTAGATACCATGGTTGGTGGCTTAGGTAATGATACCTACATTATTGATAATGCTGGTGATCTTGTTACTGAAGTCGCAGGTGCGGGCGCAGATCTTGTTCAATCCAGTGTCAGTTACACATTGGCAACCAACGTTGAAGCGTTGACCCTCACCGGAACTTCTGCAATCAACGGCACGGGTAATACACTGAACAACACCCTGACTGGTAATAGTGGTAACAATATCCTGAATGGTGGTGTTGGTATTGATACTCTAGTTGGTGGTTTAGGTGATGATACTTATATCGTTGATAACGCTGGTGATGTGGTTACTGAATCTGCATCTGCAGGAACTGACTTTGTTCAATCTAGCATCACCTACACTTTGGCGACCAACGTTGAAAACCTGACTTTGACAGGCACTGCTGCCATCAATGCTACAGGCAACACGCAAGACAACAACATCACAGGTAACAGTGGTAACAACATCCTGAATGGTGGTGCTGGTGCGGATACGATGATTGGTGGTTTAGGTAATGACACCTATGTCATTGACAACATTGGTGATGTTGTCACTGAAGCTACCGCTTCAGGTACTGACCTTGTTCAATCTAGCCTGAGCTATACGTTGACTGCTAACGTCGAAGCTTTAACTTTAACCGGTTTAACGGCAATTAACGGCACAGGTAACGATCTGAACAACACGCTGACTGGTAATACAGCAGGCAATATTCTTGATGGTGGCTTGGGTGCAGATACTCTGGTTGGTGGTTTAGGCAATGACACCTACATCATTGACAACGCAGCTGATGTTGTTACTGAAGCTGCATCTGCGGGCACTGATCTGGTTCAATCCAGCGTCACCCACACTTTGACGATCAACGTTGAAAACCTGACTTTGATGGGTGCTGCGGCAATCAATGGTACAGGTAATGCACTGAACAACAGCCTGACTGGTAACAGTGGTAACAACATTCTTAATGGTGGTGCTGGTGTTGATACGATGATTGGTGGTTTAGGTGATGACACCTATGTTGTTGATAATGTTGGTGATGTTGTTACTGAGGCGGCATCGGGTGGCACTGACCTTGTTCAGGCTAGCCTAACTTATACACTTGGTGTTGAAGTGGAAAACCTGACGTTAACGGGCACGTCGGCGCTCAATGGCACAGGTAATGCGCTAAACAATATCATTACGGGTAATACTGGTAATAATACCTTGAGTGGTGGTACTGGTGCCGATACTCTAATCGGTGGTCTCGGTAATGATATCTATGTTGTTGATGATGCTGGTGATGTTGTTACCGAAGTCGTGGGTGCAGGCGCTGACCTTGTTCAATCAAGCATCAGTTACACATTGGCAACAAACGTTGAAGCGTTGACCTTAACCGGCACTGCTGCAATTGATGGCACAGGTAACACACTGAACAACACCCTGACAGGTAATAGTGGTAACAATATTCTTAATGGTGGTACTGGTCTGGATACGATGATTGGTGGCTTAGGTAATGACACCTACATTGTTGATAATGCTGGTGATGTTGTTACTGAGGCTGCATCAGGAGGCACCGATCTGGTTCAGACAAGCCTAAGTTATACGCTGAGTGCTGAAGTAGAAAACCTGACGTTAACAGGCGCATCGGCTGTTAATGGTACAGGCAATGCGCTGAACAACATCATCACCGGTAACGGTGCCAATAACACTTTGAATGGTGGTACTGGTGCAGATACTCTAATCGGTGGTCTCGGTAATGATATCTATGTTATTGATAATGCTGGAGATGTTGCCACTGAGCTGCTGGGTGAGGGTACTGATCTTGTACAAGCCAGTTTGAGCTATACGTTAGCTGCCAACTTTGAAAATCTGACGTTAACGGGCACATTAGCGATCAATGGCGTAGGTAACGCACTGAACAACATTCTAACGGGTAACAGTGGTAACAACACCCTAGATGGCGGTATTGGTGCAGATACTCTAATCGGTGGTGCCGGTGATGATATCTATGTTGTTGATGATGCTGGTGATGTTGTCACTGAAGGTGGTTCAGCAGGCACCGACCTTGTTCAAGCCGGCGTTAGCTATACATTAGGAACCAATGTCGAAAATCTGACCTTAACAGGTACATCAGCAATCAACGGTACTGGTAACGCTGGTATCAACATCATCACTGGTAACAGTGGTAGCAATACGCTGAATGGTGGTGCTGGTGCAGATACTCTGATCGGTGGTGTCGGTAATGATACATATATTCTGAATCGCACTAGCGGAGCAGACACTGTGAATGAGAACGATGCTACAGCGGGTAATACCGATGTTCTCCAGTTTGCAGCTGATGTTCGTGCAGATCAAATCTGGTTCCGTAAAGTTGGCTCAGATCTACAAGTTGACATTATTGGCACAACTAACTCCGCTTTGATCAAAAACTGGTTCTCTGGTAATCAAACACATGTTGAGAACTTTATATCTGGTGATGGCAAGGTGCTCTTAGATAGTGAAGTACAGACTTTGATCGATGCGATGGCCAGTGTTAGTCCAACAACACCTGGGACCACCAATCTCTCAGCTAGCCAGCAAACAACGTTAGATCCAGTGTTTGCAGCAAACTGGTCATAATCTAAAAGCCACGTTCGACGAAGAAGGCCATCTACGGATGGCCTTCTGGTATGCAATTCAAACGATATAAGGTTGTTTTTAGTATGTTTTTCTTAGGTGCGCGTTTTGAGGTACGGCGGTTTAGTTTTCAGACGCGTATTCTTTCACGGTTTCTGTTATCAGCACTTTTGGTGAGTGTCGCTCAAAGTCAGACTTGTTTTGCATTTGAGTTCCAAGATCCATTTTATGTGATGAATTCATCAAACTATCCACCCAGTCTTGGGAGGGAGTTGGATGAGTGTATGACATTGAAAGTGAAATCCGATGAAGTCCTGACATTACCTAAAGCTGTGACAACGGCTTTATGTCACAATCCGAAGACGAGTGAAGCATGGGCCAATCTACAGGCTCAGGCTGCACAAGTCGGTATCGCAAAATCCGCGTATTTACCGACGTTATCTGCATCCGGACAGATTGTTGTAAACCGGTCTAATAATGACGGAACGGGAACGACGGTTCGTCCTATCGAATACTCATCAAGCATTACCAAAAATAATATCTCAGTGAAAATAAATTGTGTTTTATACGACTTTGGA
>CAYJUB010000096.1:0-7242 GCA_964373145.1 uncultured Moraxellaceae bacterium | reverse complement strand
CATCATGATGACCGTACCTTGGCATTATTACTTCCGCATGCATCTGTTCAAAATCAACAAACCATGCCTGTCGCGACGCAAGCAGTTGATCACGCTGTAGATGCAAAGCCCGAGGCTGAACCTGAATCGACACAAGGGCTAAATGATGAGTAAAGCAAAAACAATTCGCTGCCAAACATTTGATGGAAAAACCCTGGAATATGTTGATGAAATTATTGGCTCTGGGGCAATGAAAGATGTGTATTTTTCACCCGACAAATCCTATGTGGTGTGTTTTTTCAGCAAAGAAAAGAACAAATTTTATGATGCCCCCGCTGATTTAGAGCGGCAAAAAGACCGTCTCAAAGAAATTGTCGGCAATAAATGGCAAGGGATTTTTAATGGACTCGGCGGTGATTATTGGCAAAATGTCTTTTGTTGGCCGAATGCGTTGCTTGAACATAATGGGCTTTTGGGCATTGTTGCGCCGAGCTATAAAAAATATTTTTTCTTCGAACACGGTTCAAAAAATAATGACTTTTTAGAGATTAAGGGTCAAGAAAAAGAAGGGAAATGGTTTGCCAGTGCCAATAACCAGAGTAAATTTTTAGATCCGCGTGAACGCGGTACGTGGCTGAATTATTTAAAAATTGGTATTCTTATTTCGCGCGCAGTCCGCCGAATGCACGCGGCAGGTTTGGCGCATTCCGATTTGTCGTATAAAAATATTTTGATTGACCCTGTCTCAGGGCAAGCCTGTGTGATTGATGTGGATGGTTTGGTCGTCCCCGGCAAATATCCACCTGATGTGGTGGGAACGCCTGATTTTATTGCCCCTGAAGTGGTGATGACCAATCATCTCTCTAAAGATGATCCAAATCGTAACTTACCCAACATCGCCACAGATCGACATGCGCTCGCGGTGTTGATTTATATGTATTTATTGTATCGACATCCACTACGCGGCGGCAAAGTGTACGATATGAATGATCCACAACGGGATGAAAACCTCTCCATGGGTGAAAAAGCCCTATTTATCGAACATCCGACCAATCGCAGCAATCAGGTCAATGTCGATCAATTAAAACCGAGTCAATTACCATGGTGTGATCCAAGCAAGATTCCCTTTAGCGTAACAGGACCGTACCTCAGAGCCTTATTTGAACAGAGTTTTATTACTGGGCTGCATACCCCCAATCAGCGTCCATCGGCCAATGATTGGGAAATTGCTTTAGTTAAAACGGTTGATTTAGTTCAACCCTGCTTAAACTCAGATTGCATTCAAAAATGGTATGTATTTGATAACACGACCCAACCCGCCTGCCCTTTTTGCGGAACCGCATTTAAAGGCAATCTGCCGATTTTAAATTTGTACTCCTCCAAAGGCGAAGGCAATTTTAGACCCGACAATCATCGCTTGATGGTCTGGACAGGACAATCGCTCTATCAATGGCATGCCAATAACATGATTGCGCCAAATGAGCGGTTAAGCGCAGCACAAACAAAACGCGTTGGGTATTTTGTATATCATCAGAATGTGTGGTGGCTGGTGAATGAAAATTTGCCTGATTTGATGGACGCGGACAGTAAGATAGCCGTTCCCATTGGCTCGAAAATTGAGTTAACGGATGGCAAGAAAATATTACTCTCCCGCGAAGAAGGTGGGCGTTTGGTGGTGGTTCAAATGGTGACTTGTAAGTAGCGAATGTCATGATCATTGGACTACCGTTTTTTATGCTAAAGTTTAACCGCCCGGCCATCCCATTCTACGTTGAGACATGATCATGACCAACCCAGATCCAGAGATCCAAAGTAACACTCAAAACTTAACTGAACGCGCCATTATCGGCGGCGGCTGCTTCTGGTGTACCGAATCTGTTTTTCGTGCGGTGCGTGGCGTACAGACCGTCACCAGCGGTTATGCAGGCGGTGCTCGACCTCATCCAACCTACGAGCAGATTTGCAGTGGCGCAACGGGGCATGCGGAAGTCATAGCGATTGATTTTGACCCAACTCAGATTGCTTTTGAACGTATCTTAGATATTTTCTTTGCCACCCACGATCCGACCACGTTGAATCGTCAGGGTAATGACATGGGCACGCAATACCGTTCAGTGATATTTTATCTGGATGATGCACAGCAGCAAAAAGCCGTTGCCAAAATTGAACAACTGAAAAAGGAAGGCATTAAAGCCGTCACCGAAGTATCGCCTGCGCCTGAGTTCTACCCTGCTGAAACCTATCATCAGAATTATTATGCAAAAAATCCAGAGCAAGGTTATTGCAGCTTTATGATTCCGCCGAAGTTATCGAAGTTGAAGCAGTATTTTGCGGATGATGTGGTTTAAAGTATAGAATTAAAAACTAAAGACGTTTCGTTGACAATGTTCTGTCAGCTTCCTAAATTCATTGTAGCTAGGACAGGTTTGGAACCTGCCCCTACGGCTGAATAGAGCTGAGGAAATTCTGTAGGGGTGGGTTCTAAACCCATCCTAGCTATTGGATTCACAGTATTCTTATTGAATATTAATGGCAAAATAAAACATGTGCCGAACATTAAACCTTAACAAACAACTCCTTAAGACTAAGGAAAGTCGAATATGACCGCAGCAACATTACTCTGGGGCGTTCTTTTTAGTGGTATCGGGATCGGTTATGCGCTCTATGGCAGAAGACAAAAAGCCAACGTCCCACTCGCGTGCGGCATTGGCTTAATGATCTATCCGTACTTCACTCCCAATACCACACTCATTGTGGTGATCGGACTGTTACTCACAGCGATTCCATTTTTTATTCGCCGCTAGCATATTCCTGAAAACTGAAAAAACCTTACTGCGTTGCTTCACTCACAAATGCCAAATCAGTCAGTCCCGCTTGGCTTGCACGTGCTAACACTTGCGCCAAGGTATCGTATTTTGCTTCGCGATCAGTCCGTAGATGCAACGATGGTTTGGTCGGTTGTTGCGCCGCAGTATTCATGCGCTGCGCCACTTCACTCAAACTCACCACATCTTTATTCCAATGAATCACGCCTTTTGCATCAATACTTAAGGTCACGATTTCAGGTTGATCGGGCACAATCGCAGCATCAGCTTTTGGTAAATTCAACTTCACCGCTGGATTCACAATGGTCGCGGTGACCAAAAAGATAATCATCAGCACCAGCATAATATCAATCAAGGGAATCAGATTGATTTCGCTCATGGCTTCATGATCATCATCACCCAGATGAAAGCCCATTACGCGCGACCTCCAGCCAGTTGTTGGCTTGATTTCAATGTGCTGTCATTCGGCGCTGACAACAATTGAGCAACCAGCAAAGTATGCGCTTGATCGTGCAATTTATTCAGCAAAACGCGGTTTAAACGCACGCAAGCGTTATATGCCAGTACCGCAGGAATCGCGACCGCAAGACCCATCCCCGTCATGATCAGTGCTTCACCGACTGGCCCTGCCACTTGCGCGAGGCCTGCTTGTCCTGTACTTCCAATCGCCGCTAGTGCGTGAAAGATACCCCACACCGTACCAAACAAACCGACAAATGGTGAAATCGACGCAATCGAACCCAGAACCGACACACCACGTTCAACGTTATTTCGTGTGCGCGCGAGTTGCTGAAGGAGTACTTGTTCTACGACATCTTTGCGGTGTTCGACTGATAAACCTGAACTCTGACTAACTGTCATTGCGACGCTGTTTTCTAAATCTTCTACAGCGGTCACATGCGCCTGACGCGTTGCCAGAATACGTAAAATAAGAATCGTCCACGTCGCAATCGACATCACCAACAGTACGATTGACAACCCATGACTCAGCGTATCTGCGTGTGACCAAAAATCAGAAAAGTTCATAGTTTTACCTTAAAATCATTCATAAAAGCATTTAAAAATCATTGATTCATCAATATCACAATATCATTCATTTCGCATATCAAACACGATTAATCTTCAGGTGGCACATACGCAATTGGCACCAAGGTATAAACCGCTTGTGCCACACCGTCTTCACGATAAGGTTTGAATTTAGCTTTTTTAACCGCTTGAAGTGCCGCACGGTCGAGTTGCGCATTGCCCGATTTACGCTGCACAGTGACTTCGTCAACCGTGCCATTGACGTTAATGAGTGCGCGAACAACGCAAGTGCCTGTTGCACCCCCAGCAGAATCAGGATACACCACATTAGGTTGTACCAAATAAGCCACGCCTTGTACGATTTTTGGCGTCGCTGGTTCAGATTTTTGTGGCACGGCAACAGGTGCAGGCGGCTGTACAGCCACAGGCTCAGCGATCGGCGTTGGTTTTTCAATCGGTTTGGCAACAGGCGGCGGCACAGTCACAGGTGACACCGCTGCTTTAGGCGCAACAAGAATCGGGAGTGGCTTCGGTTTCGGTAGTTCTTTGACCACGGGAACGACTTTTGGTTTCTCAATCGGTTTCGGTGGCAATGGCTTGGGTTGATCAGGTGTCAAACTCACCATGCGAATAGCAATGGTCTTTGCAGGCTGTACTTCTTTGATGTCCGCCTTCAGGTGCGACAAGCCAAACAGGGCAATGCCATGGAGCAAAAAAACGCCCGCCAAGGTCAACGCAATACGTTTACCCGTTTGTGTGTCACGCTCCGTTGACATGATGTGCTCAGATCCTATCTTATTAATTCCAGCGTGTAATATCGCGGAAGACATATCCAATTCCTCAACCATGATCGTTCAAACGTATCAACAAAACGTGATTCATGTGATACAGCAGAATCTTTTTATTGTTCAGGAACGCTTAAGTATACGCCCTAAATCATGGTGCGATTATAAATGATAACCACTCTCAATTGCAACTGTGCCATTTTTGCACACCTTTCCAAAGATACAGATCGCAACAATATCTGCGCAATATCTCCTTGATTCATCCATGATCAATGCGTTGTTTAAACTTATGCTAGGCTTCATACATTGATCTATTTCATTTTAACTTTGCATTTCATAAGGCATTAGTCATGTTTACCCTGCAACGCATGTTTTGTATTGGACTCCTCCCACTGAGCATTAGTAGTATTTTGCACGCCGAAACGAATCAAACAAGCAACGTGGCGGCAAAGCCTACAAATACTCAACAAAGTGAAACCAATAACAACGCCCCTGCAACCCCGAATCCAACCGCTAATGAGCAAGTACTTGCAACCATTAAAGTCACCGCGACTCGATCAGGTGAAGATCCAACAGCGATTAGTGCCTTACGCAAAACCATTATTACCCAAGCTGAAATGGTTAATTATGGCGACGTCTCAGTGATGGATGCGATTCGCCGCGCATCGGGCATTCAAATGGGTCGCGGCGGCCCAGGGCGATCATCATTTCGCGGACTATCGACTCCCCCTGTGATTCAAATCAATGGCGAAGCGATTCAAGGTGGCAAACGTGAAGGCACGTCAATGGTTGATACCATTAGCGTGGATATGATTGATCGAATTGAAATCACCAAACAAGCCAGCGTCACCCAAGCCTCTGGCGCAACGGGCGGTGTGATTAATATCATTTTGAAAGATGGACAAGCCACTGCCAGCCCATTTTCAGGGGTGGTGAAAGCAGGTTATGGTACGTTCGGTGATGACACAGTCGGCAATGACCGACGCCAATTGAATCTGCAAGTAGATGGCAAATTCGATCAACTGAGCTACAGCACTTCTGCCGCTTACAATCGGAATAGCGGTGACAGCCAAACCATTCTGACCAATGCCACGCCATCAGGCCAAATTCAAACCGAACAAAACAGCTCATCGGTGAATAGCTTTGCCATGATCGGCAACCGATTGACCTATGAATTGAACGATATTACCAAGATTTTTGCCGACATCATGTACAGCGAACAGGCAAACACCCGTTCAACCAATACTGATCATTCACAAGTCGATGGCGACAATACACGCTTCGGCCTACGCGTTGAGCGCACACCAGGTGTCAATAAACAAACCTTTAGAATCGCTGGACAATGGCAAGACGAAACTGAAACCAACTATCGCCCAAACAGCGTTCGTGAGGTCAATGACTCACGTCAAAACTATTCAGCAGGCTTCGATGGCGTGATCAAAGATTTCGTTGATCAAGAAATCAAGTACGGCTTCCAAAACGCTTGGTCATCGATCAGTAGCAGTCAAAATGCCGATTTGCAAGAAAATCGTTATGCAATTTATGGTGAAGAAAACTGGAAAATCACTGATCACCAGACCATTAGTGCTGGATTACGTCAAGAATGGCTTGAACGCAGTGGATTAGTCGATTACGAACATTCGACTTTAAACCCAGCCGTTTTTTATCGTTATCAATTCGATAAAGCATGGTCTCTACAAGGAGGCTATACCCAAAGCAGTCTGAATCCACAACCTCAGCAACTTTCGCCTGTTGTGAATCTCGCTGATGGTACAGACGCAGGCTCGATCAACAACCCTGATAGTCGCGGTAATCCAAGCCTCAAATCGCAAGAAGTGCATTCATTTGAAAGCACATTAACCTACAACTCACCTGATGGTGGCTTCAATTTGACGGGTTTTTATCGCGATATTAATGACTACATCATCAATACCGTTGCGCTTGAAAATGGTCGCTATGTGCAACTACCGCAGAATGCTGGCACAGCCATTGCGACGGGTGTCGAATTAGATGGACGTTGGAATATTCCCGTTGGAAAAGATCACAAGCTGTTGATCAATGGACAGATTTCAACGATTCGCGCAATTCTACAAAATGACAATCAACCCGACGAACGCGCTGGTGGCGTTGCACCGTACACCACGAGCGTTGGCGTGTCGTATCAATACAAACCGTTGCGCTGGTTGACTAACATCAACCTCGGCTACACCCCTGCCTACACGAGCCCAGTGCAAGGTCAACCATACACCAGTAAACTCAATGCACGTACCAGTTTAGATATCAGTACCACGCGGAAATTTGATCAAGGTTGGGCAGTGACATTGGCAGCGAGAAACATCCTCAGCACCGATCAATACTCTGAACTTGACGATGCGAATGGCCAGTTCTTTCAAAGCCGCAAAGCGGAAACAGTACCGAGTGTTTTATTGACCGTTGAAAAGCGTTTTTAGACATCCAAAGCAAATCCCTCCTAACCTCCCTTTGCAAGGCTATGTACTCGTTAATAGTTGAAATTAAAAAAAGGTCGCTTGTCTCCTTCCCCTGAGAGGGAAGGTTGGGATAGGGGTGCTTTTGACTTTAAAATCAAAAGCCCCCCTATCTAAATCTTCCCCCTCAGGGGAAGACTT
>CAYJUB010000095.1:0-7248 GCA_964373145.1 uncultured Moraxellaceae bacterium | reverse complement strand
AAAAGTCGTTTTTGAGAAAAATGAGTTACTGGCAACATCGTCACCTTTGTCATCTTTTCCCTTCTCCTTAGAACCAGAGCGACCGAGTTGCTCAAAATTACCATTGCCCAATTGATCAACAAAATCCTCTAAAAGCAACGGGCTAGTACGTTTACATTGACTCGATGGCACAACATAGCCACGAATTAAGCCTGTAATAGATGCCAATACACCTGTCAAATTTTTATCTTTTGCAAAATGCAAATCAAAGGCTTGATCTCTAAACAAATGATGACGAACACAATTTTGGCTAATGTACAAAGGGGTTTCATTAAAATCTAAATCTGTTGCTTCTTTTTTATACTTATAGCCTGTTTCTTCTTTCACTCGACCTGTTAAGTTGCTGTAACCACGTAACTTTGGCAAAGTATGATTATCAACGGTTTTACCGTCTGCACCCGTTAATGTCGTCGGGCCATTCCAGTTCACTACGCCATAACCGTAGGCTTTAATTTTAAAATCAACACTTTTAATCCCTGTTACTTTTTCCATTTTCAAAATCCTCTAGTAAAATCATAGTTTGATAATTATTGAATTAAAACATCATAATTTGTTATCATTAAATTCGTTTTTAGCAACTTGAATGATTCGCGTTGCTGGTTTAGACCCTTCTAAGCCAATGATTGCCAGTCATCCTTGCCTCCTTCCCATTATGGGGTGTTGGTGATCCTGCCAGATCAAATTGCTTTGTGACGATTAGTAAGGGATAATTTATATCTTGCCTTTTAAGAAGTCAAGACTCTTTTTTGTTTGCTTATTTCCACCGCACAGGTGGCTTAGAAATTACTGATCGTCCTTTTACCGCCGCATAGGCGGCTTATTCATTAGTGGTTAATTGTTTGATTGAAATTGCCCCAATAGGCTGTTTGTCACACACCGCATAGTAAATCGCCTCACTATGTCTCGCACTTTCACCACCGACTGTAATTAAATCGCTAGGTGTATAACTCAAATAAACAGGAGACTCTGGATCTCTAGCTTCGTTAAGCAAAATAAAATCTTTAAAAGTTTTCACGCCGCCCATGATGCTATGGTGTTTTTTCATCATATGAGCGAGTAAGTTCTTATTACTATCTCCGTAACCCTCAATTTCATCTCGGGACGCTGTTAGATTATCAATCTCATCTCGTTCGCTGATTGGCATTTGGTAAGCATATTGATCAACAAACTTCGGTAAATTTGGATCATTCACATCCAGCACTGCCATTTGTACAAAACGATTATCTCCACGCAAAGAGCTTTTACTGATTTTAGCTCGTCCTTTTTCAGTGATTTTTTTAGGAGGAATCACCAAAGGCGCAAAAACTTTATCATCAATACTGCTGACACTTTTCTTTAAGCTACCCAGTAGATCTGACTCTATGAGTGCGCTTGTATCAGATTTATAAAAATCACTATACAACGCATATAACTGTCCCAAATTAATAGGCTGATCATCTAGACGACCTTGCAAAAATTGCAACCATGCTTTGGTGGTTGCAAATGTATTCATTCTTGCTAAAAAACGTGCCGATGCACCTGTCCCCTTTCCTTGACTAATCAGCTCTGGCACTGCGATGCAATAAGTATTAACTGTTGAATTTTCACCAAAACGATCTAATCGTCCTAACCGCTGTAAACAGTTCTCAGCATTGGTCAGTTCCGTCACCATATAATCACAAGTAATATTCAAAGACGCTTGCACAATCGGCCCACTTCGCAGGACATCAAACCGTTTCGTTCCATCTTTTTTAAACGATTCATACACCTCACCAAACCATTTTTGTTTATCTTGTTTTTTAAACTTTGAATGTAACAACACTGCGTTTTCATCATGCTGATTACGAATAAAACTTTTTTGAGCCGTGATCGCAGTATTGCTAATGACAAAAGTGCTTTTGCCCTGTGTTTTATACAGCGGATTTGTCTCATCCTGTTTCGCTTCATCAAAAGTCTGAAATTCCAATTTATACAAACTTTGATTAAAAGACGGCATGACGATAATGTCCTCAGCATCAATACCCAGAAAATCCTGAACAAAAAAATAATGAGGGGTTGCTGAGACTAATAATGTATTCGCCTGTGCCCCACGCTGTTTTTTACACGCCACTAACTCGGCAAATAATAAATTAAACGCTGGCATATTGACGTATTCGTGAAACTCATCAAACACAACATGCACGTTTAAAAAATCAATCAGCGTATCGACTTTGCTATGCGAAATAATGGCGCTAAAAATTTGATCAATCGTTGTAATAACAATGTCACCCTGAAAAGACTCATCCTCCGCCGTTGCTGCGCCCCATTTATTGGTAAATTTATATTCACCAGTATTGATTTCGATATTTGCATTTGGCAAATATTGCGACGTAATCAACTCCAGAAACAAACCTTGGCACACCTGAACACGCGGACACACCCAAATAATTTGTTGAGCATTTTTGAGTTTTGCCCACTCCAAAGCGATTTTAGTTTTACCACAACCTGCCGCACCGGCCAGTACTGCAATATCGGGTGTTTTGATTAACTGATGAGCCACTTCGGATTGTTTTTCGCTGCGATCACTTGCAGGAAAAGACGAAAGGCATTGCTCAATATGAGTCACTAGATTCGATTCTTTGAGTAATACATTGTCAACAATTTCATCTAATGTTTTATTTTTAATGTGCGCATGAAGCTCTTGTGCCGTGAGTTTAGAAATCTGACGATCTGCGGTAATCACACAAGCCCGCATGAGATTATTATCCGCATTATGCTGAACCGATGAAATATAGTCTGCAATTCCCCCATCAGCGGAGTATTTTTTATAATAAGGTAACGGCTGCCGAAGCGTAGAAACCACATCCAGATCAACGTCTGAAACAAAAGTGTTGGCTAAGAACGAATGATCTTGATCTCGATAATGACCATCCATGGTGCAAACGACTTTTAGAGTTTCTATTGCCTTCACCAGCAAGGCCTCAAAGGTGGAATCCTTCAAATTTTTAACTAATTTTGCATGAATATCTTCGTATCCATTTTTATCAAAATCTTGATTTTTACGAAACGGTTTAGCGTGATGCCAATAAATGGCATGTTTAACCGACTTTTTTAATTCTGCGTTAATACTTTTCAGACTGATTGAATCCAATGCAAAATACAGCAGCACAGATATTTCATTATGTCTTGGATGATGATCAAAACTAAACTTTGCATCATCAATGTGTTGCCCATCCTCTACAACAACGTTTTGTTTTTTCGGATTGGTTACCCAGGATTGAAATAATGGATCAAGTTTACCAAGATCATGCATACACCCTGCCACAAAAGTAGCGGAAGCATGTTTTGTTCTTTGAGGAATAAGACGATGATGAAGCTGTTCAGCAACATAACCCACAGCAAATAAATGCTCTGATAGCGATTGTAGATGTGTATTAGCATACATAAAGCCTGCTACTGGCCTACCCCTTGATACATCCATCATGACATCCTTTTCAGTTCTATTAACAGGGACTAAGCCTTGTTGGTTAAAGTTGTCTTTTGCACCCACAATCCACACCAAATCACTCCGACTTCTTGAACGCGCCCAATGACAAGCCACTGCCGTGTTTTTCGTTGCCGTTTTACGCAGTAAATTCTTCACCGCGATCAACCCATCTTCGGTAATCACTGTCTGCCACGTATTACTCCCAATACGATCCGCAAAGGCATCCAAAACACGACGAGTACGCGCAAGCGCTTTTTTCTCACATTGACTAATGAAAGTAACTAACATAAATCACCACGCGCCAAAGCCACCGCTTTCACTTGCTCAAACATAAAATCCAAGGCTTTATGTTCAGTGAATTTTTGCAAACATTGTTGTCTAAATTCCTGCTCACTCGCCTTCTCACTCGCGCAAACAAAGGCGAGCGGCAACACAATCGCATCTTTTACCAAATCAGCAATATCAAACACCAATGCACCACGTCGCGTTTTACCGTGCATCACTGCAAAACCATGTGGAATACCAAGCACCCACAACGTAGTCGCTGCAAGGCCATAAGCCAAATAATTGCCATGATTTAAAAATTGATTGGCTAAATCAGTCGCATCATGAGTACGGACAAAATCCGCCTGACGCGTCCACCCAGCCGCTTGGGCATACAGTTTCTTAGTCAGTTGCGCTTCATTAAGCAGAAGTTCACCGACGGTTTCACACTGTTTGATACGCTGTAAGCACGCGGCTAAAGCACTGGTAATGCCGTCACGCTCAAAACCTTCCGCTTTCAAATCTCGATCCTTCCCCCAAACCTGCTCGATGAAATCAATGCGTTTTGCCTGAAAATATTTCGCCGCTTGCAAACGCTTTAACTCATCAAACCAAAAACTGAGCCAGCCTTGCACATATTCAGTTGGGCGATATTCACCTTGCGGGTTCAGCCATTCAATTTCACTTCCTGCAAACAACGGCGTACCACCCCCACCACAAAAGCCGATTAACACGCCTGCACTGGTGATCATCCGCATCGCCGCTTGGGTAATGGACGTGCCTGTGCCGAGTAAAATCACCGTCGTGTTGGCAATGGGAATATTCCAATAATGATTTTCGTTTTTGGCTTCAGTGAGATAGAGCACGCGACCGTCTTTTTGCATGACACGGCAATATTCCAGATAATAAATATTAGCGCGCTTCGAGTGAAGAATGGCTTTGAGGTCGGTTAAGTTTTCCATGGGTGCGCCTTTATCGTTTTTTTAGGGTCAGCAATGAGGTATCTCGTTGCTAGATCTCATTACTAGCTGTTCAAATAAGGCTTTAACAAACTCAGCCAAATGCTTTTTTTAATAATAATTTGCATCACTCCTCATCTTCCTTCAAAGTGATGACAGTTCCTCATTCCATGACCCCGTAAATATAAACGATGCCTTCTGAATCTTCCATTCTTAAACCAACATTTATAAAGCTGCCAACGCGTCATGGCATCAGCCCAAGTTGTGTGTGGCTGCCGCGAGAATCGCATTCAACATTACTCGACTTTTTAAGTACTCGATTCCATGAAATCCCACGCAGCACTTGGATCGCTCGGCTTGAACAAGGTTTAGTGCTCAATCAGCAAGGCACAGCATTTCAACTTGATAGTCCGTATGTCGCCGACCAGCATATTTACTATTATCGCAATATTGAAAATGAAGAACGAATTCCTTTTGCAGAAACGGTTTTATATCAAGATGAACATTTATTAGTCGCTGATAAACCACATTTTCTGCCCGTCATTCCATCAGGAAAGTATGTGCAGGAAACGCTATTAACACGGCTAAAAAACAAACTGGGCTTGGATGATCTTGCACCGATTCATCGCATTGACCGTGAAACAGCAGGCTTGGTCTTATTTTCAATTAACCCTGCAACACGTGATGCTTATCAGACTTTATTTCGAGAAAGAACCATTCATAAGACTTACGAAGCGATTGCGCCATTGAATGCCAATCTCACAATGCCAATGACCTATCAAAGTCGCATGGTGAAAGGTGAACCATTTTTTAGAATGAAAGAAATCGATGGCGAAGCGAACTGTGAGACGCGATTGGAAATTTTAGAAACACATCGCAACTTTGCCAAATTCCAACTCTCACCAATCACGGGGAAACAGCACCAACTCCGCGTGCATTTAGCGTCCCTCGGTATCCCCATTGTCTATGATCCGTTTTATCCAGAACTCACTGAATGGAAAGAAGACTACGACAAGCCACTACAGCTCCTCGCCAAACAAGTGAGATTCATTGATCCCATAACGGGAAAAAATCACTTGTTTACGAGTGAACAGAAGTTATTGGATGTGGAATTGATCGCTGCGGATTTTGGGCAGCAATAACCATTTGCTGAAACCATTCTTCAGCGAGAAAATCTTTAAACTCTGGATAAACTGAGATCAAAGCCGAATCCACATCTGCATTAAACACCTTCGCCCAACGTGTTAGCCAATGTTTGGTTAATGCTGTCTTGCCTTGCGCTGCATCCATCCGTGCTAAACCGAGGAAAATCGGGGCGTAATCAGCATTGGAATGCGCACGTAATATCTGCCCAACCACAGTCAAATAACGTTGCTGTGGTGTCAACTGATGAAACTGTAAATACACCGATGCCAATTGCGCTGCCAACATAACATGTGTAGCCTGATCTTCCGCTTCGGCATCTGCAAGTTCCAAAATTACCGCCGCTTCTCCGAGGAAATAAAGTTGCTCAGATTGATTATGACTCAACGAAACCAACATTTGCCGCAACTGGGCACGCTCAAGCGCAAGCATCGGCGTTGGATCAGTTAAGAAAATCTGATCGGTTTCACCAACGCGGGCAATAATTTCACTCACTGTCATGGTCGAATGTTTTGTCGTCATATCTTCCTCAAGATTCACACACGCTCATCGCGTCGCAACCACCCTGCAATTGAGCGTCTGATTTGAGTGGCGGGGAGTACTTCATGGGGTAAGTCACTTTGAAATACAACCAATCGATTCCCAATCGGTAAAATATCATGCGCAACCTGATGCAAATCCTCAATCCGCAGCTCACCACCCCATTCTGCTTGCCAATCACGATAAGGCTGTAAATCATCTTCAGCACGATTTAAATATAAAACCGTAGAGATCGCGCGCACATTGGCATTTTTTGGGTTATCACGATGACGAGCATAAAACTGCCCAACCTCATATTGAGCATAATGCGCTTCAACTGAGCGCACACCTAAATACAACGTTTGATTGAGTACATCACCTAACCCTAGCAATGCAGCAAGATAATCTTTCCCGATTTCATCGGCATCATCAATCCAATGTGTCGAATCGCTACGCACGGTCTCAACTCGCCCACCAGCGCTGACTTTTGCCATTTGATAACGGCTCACATCTTTACTTTCACTGACTAAATTTGCATACAGCGAGTCTGGCAAGGCTTGGTCAATGATGACAAACCCATGCTCAACCAACGTATCTAAGGTATTGGCATGATCATCAAAATATATGTGCCAATATTGAGGCCAATTCATTTGTCACCTTTCACTGATACTGCAAACCAAACAAAAACTAATTTATACAATACATCTTGTAGGGGCGACCTTGTGGTCGCCCTAAAAAACATCTGGCAAAGGCAACCACAGGTTGCCCCTACAGTATATTTTGAACAACCACTCATTCAGGTTCCAAAACCTTTTAAGCTGATGATGACGGATCTGCATTTGCATGTCTTATCCAGCCTAGGTTCATGTTACCATGTTG
>CAYJUB010000094.1:0-7325 GCA_964373145.1 uncultured Moraxellaceae bacterium | reverse complement strand
CTGGTGATTTATTTGGCGACTTAAACGATGTTGCTCATCACGAAGAAAGTCATAAAAAGTCAGATCATGATTCTCATGACGTTGTATCAAAAATGCGTCAGCTCATCGAGTTGTTACGTGAGCATAGTCATGCGTATTATGTGATGGATGCACCAACCATCGATGATGGTGAATATGATCAGTTGTTTTTCAGTTTAAAAAAATTAGAAGAAGAAAATCCGACTTTATTGCAATCCGATTCTCCAACGGCACGGGTCGGTGGGCAAGCGTTAGGTCAATTTAATAGTGTGGTTCATCAAGTACCGATGTTGTCACTCGGTAATATCTTTGATGGCGATGATTTAAAGACTTTTGACCAACGAGTCCGTGACCGTTTGGCAGGTCAGAAAATTCAGTATGAATTGGAACTGAAGCTCGATGGACTCGCGGTGTCATTGCATTATCACGATGGTAGGCTAGTACAAGCTGTGACGCGTGGTGATGGTGAAACGGGCGAGGATGTCACTCATAATGCGCTGACGATTCGCAATTTACCGCTGTTACTCGTTGATCCTTCTGGTAAGCCTACGCCACGTGTACTTGAAGTGCGAGGTGAAGTGCTCATCCCAAAAAGTGGCTTTGCCAAGTTGAATCGTGAAGCCGAGGCGAAAGGCCTTAAAACCTACGTTAATCCACGCAATGCTGCGGCTGGCAGCTTACGTCAGCTTGATCCAGCAATTGCGGCGACTCGACCACTCGCGTTTTATGCCTATTCAATTGCGCAAAGCGAACCGATGCACGATAACGTGACTCAATCAGAATCGTTGTATTGGTTAAAGTCGTTGGGATTTACGATTTCTGAGCGATTGGAAATTGTGGGTTCGATTGAAGCGGTTCAAGCCGTCTATGACCAAATCAATGCTGAGCGTGAAGACCTATTGGTTGAAATTGATGGAATGGTGATTAAAGTCGATTCATTGCGTCAGCAACAACAATTGGGCTTTTTAAGCCGTGAACCACGTTGGGCAACTGCGTATAAATTCCCTGCCAAGGCGGCGTTGACGACAGTTGAACACATTGATTGGCAAGTTGGACGCACAGGAACACTGACACCTGTTGCGCGGCTCAATCCTGTGTTTGTCGGCGGAGTGACGGTTAGCAATGTGACGCTGCATAATATTGGTGAGATTCAGCGTTTAGATGTGCGTATCGGCGATACGGTCAGCGTTTACCGCACGGGTGATGTGATTCCGAAAGTTGAGCGCGTATGGCCCGAATTTCGCCCAGCATCGGCGCAAACGGTTTTATTACCGAGTCATTGCCCAGTGTGTGAATCACCCGTGGTGATGCCCGAAGGCGAAGCGTTGGCACGTTGTACGGGTGGATTATTTTGTCCTGCACAGCGCATTGAAGCGATACGTCATTTTGTCTCGCGCAAAGCAATGGACATTGAAGGCTTAGGTGAGCGTTGGGCGGAAGCACTGTTGAATCAGGGTTTGGTTGAGGATGTGTCGTATATTTATCAATTACATACGCGTCGTGACGAGTTGTTGACCATCGAAAAAATGGGTGAGAAGTCAGTACAGAATTTGTTGGACGCCATCGAATCTAGTAAGAAAACGACGTTTGCACGATTCATTTTTGCGTTAGGGATTCGAGGCGTTGGTGAAAATACTTCGCGAAATTTGGCAGAGCAATTTCAAACTCTCGATAAGTTATTTGAAGCGGATTTCGATAGTTTGAAAATGACTGCGGATGTCGGTGATATTTCGGCACATTGGATCTATAGTTTCCTGCGTGACACGCATAATAAAGATATTATCGAGCGATTGATCGGTGCGGGTGTACATTGGGATGCGCCAGTTAAGCGCACGCGTCAGCCACTGACTGGTGAAAGTTGGGTGTTGACGGGTACGCTGTCTCGTTTTACGCGTGAACAAGCGACGATGATCTTGCAGGAGTTGGGTGCGCGGGTGAGTGGTAGTATTTCGGCGAAAACTAAAGCACTCGTTGCGGGTGAAAAAGCCGGAAGTAAACTCGCCAAGGCGCAAGAGTTAGGGATTCAAACCTTAACTGAAGATGAGTTTGTCACTTTTGTGGCGACGCATGGTGTTGAACTTTAATGTTGCCTTTTGATGATGCTGATAAAACGATGACAACAACCCGAAAGCTTTGGATCGACCTTGGCAATACGCGGTTAAAGTATTGGCTGACCGATGGCGAGACGCTAATTGCGTCTGGCGCGGAGTTGCATTTGCAATCACCAGCTGATTTGCTTTTGGGTTTGGTGGATCGGTTTAGCTCATATCAAGCATCTTTTGTTGGCGTCTCGTCTGTGCTGGATAGCCAAGCCAATCTGCGTATTAAGAAATCATTAGCCCCCTTAAAAACACCCATTGAGTTTGCACAAGTTCAAACAACTTTGCATGGTTTGATTACGGGTTATGATCAGATTGAAAAACTCGGGATTGATCGCTGGTTGCAAGTATTAGCTTTATCAGGGCAGCATAAGAACTATTGTATTGTTGGCTGCGGAACGGCTTTAACATTAGATTTGCTAGATGATCAAAATCATTTGGGTGGTTATATTCTGCCAAGTTTCTATTTGCAGCGAGAAGCGTTGGCGCAAGGAACAAGGCGAGTGCAAGTGCCAGAAGGGGCGTTTAGCGATCTGTCAGCTGGGCGGAATACGCAGGATGCGGTGCATCATGGTATTTTGCTGGGTTTAGTCGGTGCGATAGAGAAGTTGGTTCGTGCAGAGCCTAGTCGTGAATTAGTTTTAACGGGTGGTGATGCAGAGTTGATTCAAGGCTTCTTGGATCTACCGAATGTGGTACGCGTTGAAGAGGATTTATTGTTGAAAGGGTTGCAGCGGTATTTTTCGTGATGGTTTTGATTAAAATAAAGATTTGAAATTTAAAATAATATTAGGATTTATAATGAGTAATACTGTCGAAATTTTTGAAACGGAAAATGGTCAGTCGCAACTGAGTGTGCGTTTGGATAGTGAAACTGTGTGGCTGAGGTAAATGATGAGTCAAAATGAAATGACCGATAACGACTACCGCACATGGCTTGTCCAACTCAAAACGCAGATTCAATCCGCGCAACAACGCGCAGCGTTAGCGGTTAATGCCGAATTAGTCACGCTGTATTGGCAGATAGGCAACGATATTTTACAACGCCAACAGCAACAAGGCTGGGGCGGTAATGTGATTGATATGCTGGCAAGCGATTTGAATCATGCTTTTCCAGAGTTAAAGGGTTTTTCAGTTCGCAACTTAAAATACATGCGCGCTTTTGCCGAAAATTGGCATGATTTTGAGAGCAACCCAATTGTGCAACAGGTTGTTGCACAATTACCATGGGGACATAACTTAGTCCTACTCACCAAGATCAAAGATAAACAACAACGGCTTGAGTATGCACAACTGATTAAAACCTACGGCTGGTCACGCAATGTGTTGGTGCATCAGATAGAGAGCCGATTATTGGAGCGACAAGGAAATGCCAGCACCAATTTTGCAAATACCTTGCCCGCGCCTCAATCTGAACTCGCACAACAAACCTTAAAAGACCCGTATATCTTCGATTTTTTATCCATCGGCGCGACGGCGCATGAGCGTGATATTGAAAACGCGTTGACTGAACACATCAGCCAGTTTCTGTTGGAATTGGGTGCGGGCTTTGCTTTTGTGGGCAAGCAAGTTCATCTAGAAGTGGGTGAACAGGATTTTTATATTGATTTGTTGTTTTATCATTTGAAGTTGCGTTGTTATGTGGCAGTTGAATTGAAGACAGGTGATTTTAAGCCTGAGCATACGGGGCAATTAAGTTTTTATTTGTCGGCGATTGATGCGCAGCTTAAGCACGAACTTGACGCGCCGACGATAGGTTTGCTGTTGTGTAAAAGCCGTAATAAGGTGATTGCCGAGTATGCGTTGCGTGACAACAGCAAACCCATAGGTATTGCTGAGTATCAACTGGCACAAGCTTTACCGCATGATTTGGAACAACAATTGCCGAGTATTGAGCGGATTGAGCAGGCTTTGCAAAGCGATTGGTTGATGGATGATGAGCCTGTAAATTAAAGAGTCTTCGCAAACGCCGAGCTACTCACCAGCACCTTCAACAGTTCCGAATCCCCACCATCACTGTCTGTGCATAACAAAAACACTTCGCCATCAACCGTCGATTCAAGCCACGTAATCCCTTCAACTTTGATCGGCAATGGCTGACCTTGATCGTTTTGGATCAGTTGCGTATCCAATGTCTTTCCATCAGGTGATAGTAAAACAATGAAGCTGCCAAGTACTTTGCCATCATCATAAGTGTTGGCGGTTTGCTCAACGGCGGCGGTCGCAACAATCAGGTTTTTATCTTTTAAGAAACACGCATCGGAAATACCGCTGGCTGAACCGTCAATATCTGGCAGTTGTAAGCAGAGCGCATTCACTAGAGATTTTTCTAATGACTTACCTTCTTGCATTTGCGCTAAATCAAACACCAAAACCCCATGATGACGATTAATATTGCCACGCTGAAAAATATAGAGGTTTTGATTGTCTGAACATACTGCTTCAATATTCAGATCCGCACCGCCCGTTAATGCATTGCATTTCGCCAGAAAATTATAATCCACAGCATTAATCAGTGTTCTAATCTGATGATTAGATGGATTGAAAAGCAGGGCTTGTTTACGATTTTCTGTCGAGCCTGAACCCATGACCAATAGCTTTTTCTGGCCATTCATTTCAATGCAAGTGAGTGCTTCAAAGTCAGGTTTTTCCGCTTTGCTGAGTAATACAAGTGGAATGTGCAAGAGTTGTTCAAACAGCGGAATTTTTTCAAACTCAGTCTGGCTGGTAATGTGGTTTTTTAAATTTGTTTTAAGTAAGTAGCGAACATCATCGCCGACAAAGAAAATATCATCACCCAAACGCGCAACGCCAGATAATGCGCCAATGCCAGAAAGTGATTGTCGATCAAGAAGAGTGATATTCATAATGTTTGATGAATCATGTTGTTATTGAAAAATAGGTTGAAGCATTGTGCTTCAACCTACCTTTTGATGAGCTATTCTATTTTATGAATCACTCTTCGCGTTTTTGCTGACGCAAATAACCACCGCGACGTGCTGGCAATGGATTTTCTTGTTGACGTTCAGCGCGGCGTTTAGCCATGCCGTACAAGCCTGTGCCGATACGTGGTTTGAGCTTGACGCTATTTACGAGGTTTTCGATGTCATGTTTGTCGAGTTCCATCCAGCGGCCTGTACGCAGTTCACGCGGCAGAATCACGGTGCCATAACGTGTGCGGAGTAGGCGGCTGACTTTGAGTTCTTGCGATTCAAACAGACGGCGAACTTCGCGGTTACGACCTTCTTTTACCACCACTTGATACCAACGGTTAATACCTTCGCCGCCAATTTCTTTAAACGATTCAAACTTAGCAGGACCGTCTTCGAGTTCAACACCCGTGGTCAGCGTAGTGACCATTTTTGGTGTGACTTCGCCCATGACGCGGACTGCGTATTCACGTTCGATTTCGCTCGATGGATGCATGAGCTTATTCGCCAACTCGCCATCATTGGTGAACATCAGCAAACCAGTACTGTTAATGTCCAAACGACCGACCATCACCCAACGATCATTGGGGATTTGTGGCAGTTGTTCAAACACGGTAACGCGACCTTCAGGGTCGGTACGTGAGCAGATTTCGCCTTCAGGTTTGTAGTAGACCAACACGCGACGACGGGTTTCTTCTTCGGACTGATGCGCGATTTTACGGCCATCGATACGGAGTTCATCGGTCTGCTCTACACGTTCGCCAACAGTCGCGATGCGACCATTGATACTGACGCGACCTGCTGCAATAACTTCTTCCATATAGCGACGTGAGCCTAAGCCAACGCGCGCAAGGACTTTTTGCAGTTTTTCACTCATCTCGTTACCCCAATTACTTCATTTTTAATTAAATATTCATCATCATGTTTCATGTGTGATCAGTCATAACGACTGTTCACTGACGTAAAATCTGTGTGGTGACGTTTTTCGTCACATATGGGGATGGATTATCCACCATTTTCAAGCGTGTTTCGTTTTTGTCGAAACTTTTTTTGCATAAATTGTCCTACAAAACGGTGTTTGAAATGGTTTTCTCGCCCAGTTCGTGAACAATGCTCCCCATTTCTTCAAGTTGCGGCAGTTGTTCCAGCGACTGGAGACCAAACGCATCTAAGAAATGTTTAGTCGTCACCAGCAGCGCGGGTCTTCCAGCAACAGGTCGAAAACCATCTTCCACGATCCATTGACGCTCAAATAAAGTTCGTAAAATCTGGCTGTTTACCGTCACGCCGCGCAGCTGTTCAATGTCCGCCCTCGTGACTGGCTGGCGATAAGCAATAACGCTCAAGGTTTCCAGTAAAGCTTGCGACAGACGAATCGGGCGTTCAGGCCACAGTTTCGTTACGATTTTGGCGTATTCTGGGCGAACTTGGATGCGATAGCCGCTCGCGGTTTTAATCAATTCCAGCGCGCTGTCCATCAGTTTTGCCGACAACTGATTTAACCATGATTCAATTTGTGCATTGCTGATCTTTTGGTCTGGGTCATATTCGCCTTCAAAGGCCTGACGCAGCATCAGAATTGAAACAGGCGTTTCACTCGCATACAAGACCGCTTCTAAAATCCGCAAAGCATGGGTGTTGTCAATGATCAACTCTTTTTGACTTTCAAAAACACGGCTTTGATCATTCACATCAATATCAGGCTGCACGATTCACACCTCGCACGGTCAATAACGTTGCACGTTGATTATTTTGAGCGTCCATCAAACCATCATCTACAATCTCAATTTCTTGTTGGCGGAGTAATTCTAAAATCGCCATAAATGTGACCACGATGCCCATCCGTCCTTGTGAGCCGACTAACAAGTGATCGAAACGAATACTTTCACCACTCTGTAACGCATGTCGCACAGCAATAATCCGATCTTCCAGTGGTACTTCTTCGGCAATAATCCTATGCTCGGCGACTTGTGGGCGTGTGAGCATGGCACGCATTGCCAACTGTAGGATGTCGGCATTAAAACGGGTAATTTCGGGTGTGACATCATCGGGTAATACGTTCGACACGCCAACAGTGACAGCGAATACATCGCGTCCATCAATCAGTTGGTCATTTAAGGCAGCTGCGCCTTGTTTAATACGCGCGTATTCTTCTAATCGGGCGAGCAAGCTCTGACGTGGATCATCTTCGACGGTCAATGATTTTGGCGCAGGTAATAACAGACGAGATTTTAAATCTGCCAATAACGCCGCCATCACCAAATAATCTCCTGCTAAC
>CAYJUB010000093.1:0-7326 GCA_964373145.1 uncultured Moraxellaceae bacterium | reverse complement strand
CCTCCCAACCTCCCTTTGCAAAGGGAGGAGCTTTTCTATTTTGGCGTAGCCAAAGCAGTCCCCTCCTTAGAAAAAGGAGGGTTAGGGAGGATTTGCTTTTGACTTCACTCTAAACCAAAACCTCATCATTGATCACATCACGCTCATAAACCAATCGTTCACTACGCTGCAATAAATGATCAAAATATTGTCTCGTCACTTCTGCCTGCTCTGCCGTAGATTCAACCGCATACATGGCTTGACGAAACTCATTACTGGCATGTAAACCTTTGGTATACCAAGCAATATGCTTGCGCGCGATACGGCAACCAGAGTATTCACCGTAAAATTGATACAAGTCATCTAAATGACCGAGCAATACATCTTTAATCTCAATCACTTCGGGTAATGGCAATAACTCACCAGTCGCCAAATAATGCGCAATTTCCCGAAAAATCCACGGCCGCCCTTGCGCCGCCCGACCAATCATAATCGCATCTGCACCCGTCTCACGCAGCACATAAGCGGCTTTTTCTGGGCTATCAATATCGCCATTGGCAATAATCGGAATGGTTAAATCTTTCTTCACTTCACGTATTAAGGCGTAACGTGCTTGTCCTAAATACATGTCTTCACGCGTCCGTCCGTGAATCGCTAATGCTGCAATCCCCGCCTTCTGCGCCCGTTCAGCAATACGATGAATGTTCTCTGCACCATTGATAAAGCCCAAACGGGTTTTTAAAGTCACAGGCACATCGACAGCACTCACCACAGCATCTAAGATTTCACCGACCAATGCTTCATCTTGCAACAACGCCGAGCCAGCCAATTTATTGCAGACTTTTTTAACGGGGCAACCCATGTTGATATCGACGATCTGCGCGCCATTTGCCACTTGGTAACGTGCGGCTTCGGCAAGCATTTTCGGATCAGAACCTGCGATTTGCACAGAAATCGGCGCAAGCTCACCAGTGAAGTCCGCTCGACGCAGAGACTTTTTGCTGGCGTGTAATGATTTATCAGCGGAGATCATTTCACTGACCGCATGGCCTGCACCGAAATGTTTACACAACTGCCGAAACGGACGATCGGTCACGCCCGCCATAGGAGCGACGATCAAATTGTTACGGAGTTCATACGGGCCAATGTGCATTTAGGCGAAGGATCTTCAAAATTAATGTGCGAATTGTAGGCGTGATCGGAGAAATGGGCAATCAAGAATAAAATCCCTTACAATACGCCTCAATTGAAACTCGACCTATGATGACTGCATTTCCATGACTGACGCTCCTGAAACCGTACAAACCAACGATTCCATCATTGAAAATGTCAAAGAGAATAAAGCCCTACGCCCAATTCTGACCTTTATGCGTCGCTCATCACCACTGAGCAATGCACAACAGCTAGGTTTGACGGATTACTCGCATCTGATTGTGAAAGCACCGATTCAGGATGCACGCACAATTTTTGATAATCCAAATCTGCCGCTGACGATTGAAATTGGCTTTGGTATGGGCGGCTCATTGGTACAAATGGCGAAGGATGCGCCAGAGCGTAATTTCTTAGGCATTGAAGTTCATATTCCAGGGATTGCACAATGTGCCTATGACGCGGGTCAAGCGGGTATCACCAATTTACGCATCATGGATGCGGATGCGCTCGAAGTGCTCGCTGGAATTCCTGATGGTAGTGTTGATCGCGTGCAGTTGTATTTCCCTGATCCTTGGCAGAAGAAACGTCACTTTAAACGCCGTTTTGTTGCGCCAGAACGTATGGCGCTCATTGTGCAAAAGCTTACACAAGGCGGTTGGTTCCATGCGGCAACCGATTGGCAGCCTTATGCGGAATGGATGATTGATGTGCTTGAGCAAGTGACCGAACTTGAAAATGTCTACGGCAAAGCGCAATTCGCACCACGCCCCGACTGGCGTCCAAAAACGAAGTTTGAGCGTCGTGGTGAAGTCGCGGGTCATGGGGTTTGGGATGTGATTTATAAGCGGGTTTGATTGTTAAGCTAGGTTGGGTTTAAAAGCCCAGCCTTGATTTCTCTTTGATTTATTTATTGAATATAGTCGCTTTCTACCACCACCACGCTCGTCATCTGCTCATAATAGCTATTATCCATATAATCAAAAACGGCTAAAGACAAACCAAGCTCGTCTATAATAGTTCTAATTCCTTTATCATGGGAAATAATGGCTGTAGCATTATTTGCAATCGCAATTCCAATAATCTGAATATCAACCTTCACTTTCTGGTGTGGTGCTTTTGTATTTTTATTTTTCGGTAATTTACGATAGTCACGATAAATTTTTGCAGCAGTTAATGCTGATTTAGCATCAAAGTCTAAATTCTTAAATTTAGTATTCGGTTTAAGCAGACTTAAAGATCGTGCTTCATTATCATCACCTGCGATGAATTCCGAAATTGCAGGCATTGGCAATGCAATAGAGAGTTGCTTACTCTGATTAAGAAAAGCAACAAGATTCATATATTCCGCTTTAGTATTATCAGCCATTAGTAAAGTAATTAAGGCATTCGTATCTAAGATGATCAATCTTGTCGCTCCTTAAGCCACTCACCAATAGGGTCATCGTGTTTTGACCAACTAGATGCACCCTTCGATCGAAAATCATTAATCCACTCTTCCAAACTAACATCTTCAATAACATGAAATTTATTGATTACATATTTCTTGAGCGTTAATTGATAAGAATTAGATTTCGATGAGTAAGTAGCTTCCCCTTCAAATCTCAAACATTTATCTGTATTAAAGTATGGGTGTAATTCTTCTAACAATTTTTTAGAGCACTCAGCAGGAATTTCTTCACCATTTCTTAAAATAATAGAAATATGGTCTGATTTGTCTTTACCTATTTGCAAGCGAGTCAAATGACCATCCAGAGATTCTTCTTGTTTGAAGGTTTCTTCATTTTCCAACTCAGGAACTAGATATAAAATTTCTCTTGGCTTATAAATTTCATCTTCTTTTAAAGTGCCATATGAAATTTCTGCATTGTGAAAATCGTATTTGCCTAATTCTTTTTGAATACGGGCAACTTGCTTATGCTTTGCTACGGTATCCTTCATTACATTGGATATAGCTAATGCTCTACTGTCATTCGGGACTGTAACAGCAATGGTCGTAGAGCCTTCTTTGATTACTTTGAAGCTGGCTTGTTTAATACCAACAATTTGACCTAAGGCTGACAGTAGATTGGCAACACTTGAAATTTCTAAATCGCTTAAGTGTCCATCGTGGATTTTTAAGACAAAATCAAGATCACCATCTTGTTCTTGTTGAACAGATGAATTTAATAGATCTAAACTTTGTTGGGCAAGAGGCTTACCCTTTTTATCCACTTTTGACATTTCAAATCATCTTAAAGTACAGCTGTTTATATTATGTTCAAATAAGCATGCGCTCTGGGCTCGCCTCAGTACCGCTAAAACCCAGATTACCTACACGCTATTTCCTATCAATTTTTGCACATATCTAGATAAGATAAAACTGTCTTACTTATCTAGTGGACTAAACAACCACCTCACCCACCTTCCCTGTCAACACCGCACCCAAAAACGGCGTATTTTTCCCAGACGATTTGATGCTCTCTGCATTCAACGTCCACTGATGTGTTGGATCAACCACAACCCAACCACCTACTGCCTGACGCATTGTTTCGATTCCACCAATTTCCGCAGGCGACTGAGTAATACGACGCACCAAATCCAGCGGAGACAAAACACCATCACGTACCAACCCAACACCCAGCGCCATAAAACTATCAAACGCTGAAATACCGGCTTGAGTCTCCGCAAACGGCATCATCTTGGCAGTCGCCGATAACGGCTCATGATGACTACAAATCGCATCAATCACACCACTCGCCACGCCCTCACGCAAACCCTCGCGATCTTTAAAACTGCGTAGTGGCGGACGCACATGCGCGGCAGAATTAAAACCATCAATGCTCGCATCAGTCAGATACAGTTGATGCATTGCCACATCAGCGGTCACAGACAGATTCTTTTTCTTAGCAGCAGCAATCAGCTCAACCGATGCGGCACATGAAAGCTGACTAAAGTGCGCGCGCACGCCAGTTGCTTCAACCAACAACAATTGCGTGCTAAGCGCCACAGTTTCCGCAATCGCAGGAATACCCGACAATCCTTGACGTGCCGCCATAAAGCCTTCGTGAACACAGCCGTCATTGGCTAGAACTGCATCTTCAGGATAGAAAAACACCGTCAAACCCAGCGTTGCCGCATATTCGAGTGTGCGCAATAACACTTCGTTATTCGCAAATGGCTTGCGCGCATTACTGACCGCAATACATTTACCTTGCTTCAATCCAGCGAGATTGGCAGGTTGTTGACCTTCCAAACCTTTGGTCAATGCACCGATGATATGCAAATAAATGCCACCATCGTCATAGGCTTTTTGTCGTAAACCGGGCAACAGCGCACCGCTTTCCAACACAGGTTTAGTATCTGGCGGAATCACGACATGCAGGAAACCCGCAGCGCGCGCGGCCTGCCCTTCGCTTTTCAGCGTGCCATGTTGCTGCTCGCCCGGTTCACGCAAACGCGCGCACAGATCAACTAACGCTGGCATCAGCCATTTGCCAGTGCCATCAATGGTTTTTTCAATCGTCGATAAATCGGTTGGCTCATGGATCAATTGACCATGTTTAATCCACACCGAACGCACTTCGTCCGAGTAATGCACTGGATCAAGTACGCGGATATTTTGAATATGGACGACGCCAGCATTCACGTCATGTTTCATATGGAATTCGCTCATGCTGTCATCTCCCGCGCTTCTAACTGTCCTTGCATTGCCAATGACAACACTGCCATTCGAACTGCAATCCCATAATTTACTTGTTTTAAAATCAATGATTGCGGGCCATCTGCAACGCTCGAAGCAATCTCAACACCACGATTCATTGGTCCAGGGTGCATGACGAGTGCATTTGGATTCGCCAATTTTAAGCGCGCCTCGGTCATGCCGTATAACTTGTAAAACTCATCCGAACTGGCAAGCAGCGGTGACGCAATCCGTTCATTTTGAATCCGCAGCGAAATCACCACATCACAACCTGCAACGCCTTTATCCATATTCTCAAAAATCTTCACACCAAATGCTTCAAAACCTGTCGGCAACAATGTGCGCGGTGCAATGATTCGCACTTCTTTTGCACCCAGCGTTTGTAAGGCTTGAATATCAGAACGTGCGACGCGTGAATGTTTAATATCACCAATAATCGCAACCGTCAGTTCACTAAACGGACGACCTGCATGACGACGAATAGTCAACATATCGAGCATCGCTTGCGTCGGATGTGCGTGACGACCATCGCCAGCATTAATAATTGCAACATGAGGACAAACTGATTGCGCCATGAAATGCGCCGCACCAGAAGCTGAATGACGAACCACAAACACATCCGCAGTCATCGCCTCCAAGTTCCACAACGTATCGCGCAACGTCTCGCCTTTCGAAGTACTTGAGCGTTGAATATCAATGTTCAGGACGTTAGCAGACAAATGCTTTGCAGCGACTTCAAAGGTTGTTCGGGTACGCGTCGATGGTTCAAAAAACAGGTTCATCACCGTGCGACCATCGAGCAAAGGCTTATTCAGGATTCGTCCGTTTTCACCGAGAAACGTTTCGGCAGTTTCGAGAATGCGGGTCAAATGCGCGCGCGATAAACCTTCTACACCTAAGAAATGTTGCAGATTGCCTGCACGATTTAACTGAAGTTGGCTCGGCAAATGTAACGCAGAATGGTGCTGTGCTGACGTATGCATCGACGCGATCCTTATTGGTTGATTTAATGAATAAGTGAATGACGATAAGTTTAACGGATTACACAGAAAATTACCTTCGGAAAAAACACGGATGTTGTTCTTATTAATCCATTATTAAACTGAATATAAAGTTCACTGAGCCTGTCGAAGTGGACATCTCAACCACCATTTGTAATGAACCCGCGCATTTCGACAAGCTCAATGTGCTATGTAGTTTTATAAAAGTAGATATTTTCAAACATAAAAAAACAGCCCAAATCAGGACTGTTTTTCACATCACGAAAAACTACTTCGTCAAACGCTGAACTTGTTCTGCAAAACGAACCCCAAAGATTTTCGCTGTTTCCAAATCCCCCGGTAATGGGCCTTCATCAGGTGAAGCATCTGATGGTGATTGTGCCAACAACCCGGAAAAACCAGCCAAATAATTCACATCATTACGAACAGCCGCTTTGCTATTGGCAGGCATCAAACCTGTGCCCACCCACAACATCGAATGCTGCATCGCAAACGTGATCATATAAGCAATCGTTGAGCCTTTATCACCATTCATCGACGCAGAATTGGTAAAACCCGCAGCCAATTTATCTTTCCAAGCTTGCACAAACCAAGGCTTGCTTGACGTATCCGCGAATTTCTTAAACTGCCACGACACGCTACCCATATAGGTTGGCGAACCAAAAATCACGCCATCTGCAGAAGCCAAATTCTGCCACGCCTCATCAGAAATATTCCCTTCTGCATCAATCTTAATCAGCTCAGCTTTTGTTCCTGCAACAGACGTAACGCCCGCATGAACCGCTTCCGCTTGCTTTTGTGTATGACCATAACCTGTGTGATAAACGATAGCGACCTTTGACATTTTATTTGCTCCTTTGCACTGTGTAGATGTGCTCTATAGTGCATCTATTACAGGTCAGTGAACATCTCATTTTAGCGTAAAGACTGTGAAGTAAACATAAATAGAACATGACGGATTGAAATCAAATAGAGTATGTTTAGCCATGCGTTTTTTAGTTAGATATTTTATGAAATACGAAATTCATGTTTTCCTTGCAAAAGCAACAAGCATAAACGTAGAAAACTTTTCAGCGGGTGAGCGCCATGCCCTGCATATATATTTTCGTCAACCACAACACTCCAATCACGACTATCAATCGGCAGAACTTGTTGCTTTAAAAAATGGCTGGACAGATATTGACTTAATACAAGCCAAAATCCTAGTTGAACCTACAGATACAAAACAAGAGGCTCTACATTCATGCTTTATGCATGCTCTTGAACACGGCTCGGCAATACTCGTTTATAGCGAAATAGAATCATCTTAGGGCACAATATTTTTATACGGCAAACATCCCTTCGCCTCTTCAAAATAGGTTTCAACACCCACTCGCTCTCGCACCGTGAAATCAGTCACCGCCGCCATAAACGCAGGTTCAGCCAGCCAATGCTTTGAGTGCGTCAACACTGGCGCGAAACCCCGAATCAACTTATGTTCACCCTGCGTTCCGGGATCAAACCAACGTAAACTAT